>JADJFV010000007.1 GCA_016708435.1 Leptospiraceae bacterium
AACCAAATGCAAGCGAAAGAGGCTGAACAAATGGATCTAAGGTAGGCACACCATAGGCACTCGGCACAAGTCCAATCACTGTGCTAATCGTTGTCAAGAAAATGGGTCGTAATCGAATCGCGCCTCCATTTACAATTGCATCTTCAATCGACATTCCCTTGGCTCTTAGCTCTTCTATAAAAGTTATGAGTATAAGCGTATTAGCCACAATGCTTCCGCTGAGTGCTACAATTGCAAGTGTGCTCATAAAGCTGAGTGGCATTCCATGAGTCATGAGTGCAAACAATACTCCCACAATTCCAAAAGGAATCGAGCCTATAATCACAGTCGTTGTTCCAATAGAATTAAAATAAATGATGAAGATTCCAAAGATGACAGCAACAGCGAATAACATCGATATGCCCAAGTCTTTAAATGATTTTCCTGCGTCTTCTTGCTCTCCTCCAAAGATAACAGAATAATCTACATATTTATCCAAATGAATCGTAGTTTGTAGTTTTCGATTCACAAATAAGGAAGTAGTCTTTTTTGTATCGACAGATGCTTCGAGGCGAACCGCTCTTTGTAAATCCTGTCGGTTAATCATAGAGTTGTTTCTTTCCTTGGCAGAATAGGTAACTTGCTCTAAAGGAATTAATCTTCTATTTCTGTTTTCTACTTTTACTAGACTGAGGCTTTTCATGGATTGCCGCTCTGATTCAGGAAAACGCACAAGTATATTAATCTTATCCTCTCCTTTGCTAATCGTAGAGGCAACTTCTCCGTTAAACGCTGTTCGCACTGCACGAGCAATGTCTCTGGCACTAATTTCAGTTTTACTTGCTACATCATCTCTTACATGAAATCGATATTCTTCTTTTCCTAATTCTAAATCAGTGCGAATGTCTGAAACTCCATCTATTTTCTTTAATTCCTCAATGTAAAGGTTAGCAATTTCTTGAATGACTTTAAAATCTGCTCCTCTGATTTCTAAGCTGACTGGTTTTCCAACCGGTGGACCCTTTACTTTTGCATTCACATCATAAATCATTTCTTTAGGGATAATGCCTGTTTGCTTCGACTCTTCCATATAACTTCTAATTTTTTGAACTAGAGCCCGAGCGTCTTTCCATTCCTTTCTATCTGCTGCTGTTACTAATTTTAAATTCAAATGAGAGCGATGCACTTCCTGTCCGGGTTTTGGATCTACGATAGGACTTTCATGAATTCCTATTCTGCTTCGAATGTATTTAAAATCTTTTCCTGCCATAGAAATAACAACAGGCTCTATCTTTTCCATGGTTTCTAGATTCTTTTGAAGGGTGGAACCAATTGGCATCCAGACTTTGATTTCGATGTCTTCTTCACTTCCAGAAGGAAACATCACAAACGGTAGAAATTTCCCGGCAAGAAATAAAGTAAAAAAGAAGATAACAGTAAATAGCCCCAAGACTAAGATTCTATGCGTTAAAGCCAATCGAATCGTGGCTTTATAAGCTCTGATTACAAGTCCGAAAATTCCTTCCTTTTCTTCTATTGACTCATCTTTTATCTTAGTTTCTAATTTATTCGGTAGGAATTGATTCAACCAATTCGGAAGAAATACAAGTGCGAACAGAAGAGAACTCGCAAGTGTAATCAAAACCACAGCGGGAATTCCCAAAATAAATTTCCCGATGATTCCGCTCATGAACAGTAAAGGAAAAAAGGCAGCCGAAATCACAAGAAAGGAAACTAAAAGAGGAACAAGCACGTCTTTAAAAGTTTGCAGGACTGCTTCTTTTCTCTCGTATCCTTCTTGCATGAGGCGGTAGGTATTTTCAGCGACTACTATGGAGTTATCCACCATCATTCCTAGCACCATCACCATTCCAAAAATGGTAATGGTATTAATGGTAAAACCAAATTGCTTCATAAAAATAAAGGAAATTAAGAAAATAAATAGAATAGCCACGCTAATCATTACACTGAGCCTAAAGCCCAATATAAAGACTAATGAAAGAAGAACTAAGACCAAACCAGTTTCAAAGTTTAATACTAAATCTCCTAACTGTCTACGCACATCATTGCTCTTATCCTCATAAATCGTTGTCTCTATTTCAGGAAAATTCCCTTGAATAGAGGATGCTAATTTCTTTACTGCATCCGCTGTTGTGATAACATCTGCCTGGTCGTTCTTCCATATTCTGAGAATAATACTGTGTTTGCCGTTTAATTTTTCAAACGTATTCTCTTCTTCGAATGTATCAAATACTTTTGCCACATCTTTTAGCAGAGTAGAAAACCCAATTTCATTTCCAAGGATAGGAATTGTAAGCATTTCTTTTGCTTCTTCAAAATCACCCTTTGTCCTAAGTAAGTATTCCGTTCCATTTACTTTCAATCGTCCGGAAGGTATGTTGATATTTCTAGAGCCTAAGGCATTTAGAAGAGTATTGAGTCCGATTTCTTTTGCGTTTAGTGCATAAGGATTTACCTCAACTAAAAATTCTCTATTTCTATAACCAATTTTTTCTATCTCTGCAATGTCTTTGTTTTGAAAGAATTTGTCTTCATAAGCTTTCGCTGCATCTCGTAATTTTCTATAATCTGCGATCGGGTCAGAAGAGGTTTCTTTGAGGGAGAGGGCAATGCTGATTACCTCCTGTTTCTCTGTGGTAATTTCTCGCACCTTCGGCTTAGGAGCGTTATCCGGTAGTCTTGCTGAATCTACTGCGTCTTTTATATCATCTAAAACTTTTTTTGTATTTTTATTTCCTTCTACTAAAAATATCATGATGACGCTAACATTTTCTAAGTTATAACTTCGAATCTTATCAATGCCAGTAACGGACTTTAATTTCTTCTCGATAGGAATTGCGATTAGCCGCTCAATTTCTTCCGGGGTTGCGCCGGGCAAAGGAGCTTCGATCACTATTTTGTTTAGTGCTACGTTTGGAAATGCTTCTCTATGCATACCGAGTAGTCGCCCTAAACCGACTAATACAAATAGAAGCAATATAAATTGAATGATGAGAGTTTTTTCGGCGATAAATTTGCCAATTGATTTCATATATTAATTCCTAAGTTTCAAGTAAATGTGATTCAAATATCTATAATTACTCATGCTACGTTCAGAATTTACTTACAGTGTAAAACGTCAATAGTTTATTTTAAAGTTAATCTATTTGACTAATTTTTAACTATATTAACTTGATTAATATTTTATAAGGTTAACTAATTTTGAATAGAACAAAACAATTAAATCAAATTGCAAAGGCAATCCGGGAGTTTTATAGAACTTTAAAGAATGAATTTAATGCAATTCTAGAATTAGAAGAATTTACAAATGGAGAATTCTTACTACTTAAAAGTATTGCCATCTATGGGCATAAGAAAATTTCAGAAATCGCAAAGGAGCTATGTGTTTCAATGCCCTACTTGACTTCACTAGCCGACAAAATGGTAGAAAGAGGTTACATTGAGCGAACCCAATCCAGAGAAGATAGGCGCATTATTGTTATTAAGCTTACTGCCAGAGGCAAAAAAGTCTATAATAAGTTAGATGCGATAGTTCATAAATACTTAGAAAAGAAATTTAATAAACTTACTATTAGTGAACTACAAGCCTTTGAAAAAATATTACAGAAAGTTTCTACTTGATTTCTTTCCAGATACGAGCACATTCTTCTTTTACTTCCGTTGGGCAAGTAAGAAAGACTCCGAGTCCTTTGCTTTTGCTAAACCTGTAAGTTTCAAAGCCCGCATAATTGCGAGTTTGCGTCTCATCACTCAGATTAAAATTAGTTTCATAGATTCCAGAAGAAATTTCCTTTCGCAAAAATCCGCTTGCTCGTTTAACAGCAGAAGATAGCCCTCTTCTTCCATCCCAAATATCCGGATAATGGGAATTATCTGCTAGAGTATGCTTGTGAAAGGTTTGCCCGATGCTAAACATGATACGCGCGGGCGGCTCATAAAATATCTCTTTATCATAACGAAAGTATTCGGATTCAAAGGTTTGTTCAACGGTAGCTTCTGGCAAAAAGATTCTAAAATAGGAAACTTTCCAATTGTATTCTCTTTCCTTTCTGGCAAATCGATAAAGCTCTGTTGGGAATACATATCTAAATCTTTCATCGATTTCATAGCGATAGGAAAAGTCTTTGCTTTCAATAAAAAGTTTTTTCTCTTTCTTCTTGTTTTGCGCATAACAGCCATAAGGCTCTGTTAGAATTTCTAATTCGTCTTTTCTATCCTGGTTTTCTGATAGGAGTCGGTTTAATGTATTTTGGACTTCAAACTTAGGAGTCTTTTTGTCTTTGTCTACAAGTCTTTGACAGAGAGTAATTCCTTTTAGTAGTCGAATGGCTGGAAAATATTTGCGCTTGTCTACTAACTCTTTCGCCTCTGCAATATGGACATCTAGCTGAGATGCATCCGGCAGTGCTTCCCTATAAGAATCGTCTAAGGCAAATAGAATTTCCCCATTCCATTTTTGTTTATAATTTCTACCGAACAAATCTATCTTATCAACGGAGTGCGGACGAACAATCTTAGCCGCTTCTTGTGCAGAAAGATTTAAAAGAATACCACCGAGAACACCGATGAACACCGATAGACGAAGCGTCAGAAAGGATTTATTTTTCGATTTTGGTTTCATTCTATTTGTTTTTTACCACGAAGAGCGCGAAGGTCACGAAGAGATGAAATTTTTTCCTTCGTGCTCTTCGTGGTAAATACCTTTTATCCGTCCCCTTACTTATCGTTTCTTTTATCGGTGTTTTCGGTGTTCATCGGTGGTAATCAGCTATTCCGAAAGGGCTTGGGTTATGATTTCGTGGAGCATTTGTTTGTGCTCTTCGGCTTTGGGGATAACACTGAGATGGCGCGAGAGAGAGATTAAGTATTTATCATCGACCACTTTTCCGTTCAGCCATTTTCCTGTCATGTCCATCGTTACATCTATAATCGATTGAAATTCCATTACACCTAGACCAACTAAGTTCGTGGCAAATCCAAGTGCGCCTTCTGTAGGAATGTATTTTTTAAAAGTCTTAATCTTATCCAAATAAAGTCTAGAAGGCATTGCTTTTCTGACATTTTCTTCCATGTCCACTGCCATAGGACCTATACTTGTCATATTAATCAGAACAGCATACACTGAGTTTACTTTCCCGTGAATTGCATGACATTCTTCCCCGAGTTTTCGAATCCTTACCGCATTATCACGAGTAACCGCATCGCGACCTAGAAAGTTCAAATGATAAAGATAATCTTCCAATTCCTTTCCAGAAATTTCTCCGAGTAAAATCAATTGATAAAGGGTAAATATCAAGTAGTCGCTCTCCGTATTGTCGCCTAGTAGAATTTCTTTTGCTTTTGTTGGTTGATAAAGTCTATCTTGCAAAAGAATTGTTAGCTTATAGGTCAACTGATCGAAAAGACTTTGAACGGTAGAGCCAAAGAATTTCTTTACACGATCCACTGCAGGTCCGACGCCTTCTTTTAAGAGATCATTCAAATTAAAAACAGAATTGACTACTTTATCCAATACACCTTTAATTGTTCCGTCTAGATATTTTAAATGGAGAGATTCCATTTCGATTCCATGATTTCGAATCGTAGCATGAAGAGCACGGCGGAAATAATGCGGACTAGCCGATATAAATGCGAGCGGCGAACCGTCCGTATTCTCACGGAGTTTATTGTAAAAAATTGGCATTCCCGGAAGCGGAAATTTTTGGTTTGGCGTTTCAAAGATTGTAGAAAGCATTCCTTTCTTAGAGCCTAGCTCTGTAGCAAGATAAGTCTGATCAATATCGGAGGTCGTTATAAAGGAATTATACTTTTCAGAGAGTATTCGCAGTTTGCCCATACCCACTGTAGTTACTTTTGTAATTTTGCTGTGCTCTTTTAGATTGAGATAGGCAATGTCTTTTGTGTATTGTCTGTAAGAGTCACTTCCCTTAAAGATAACGTTAAATGTGTAGTTTCCTGCTTTTACTCTGTGAGTAAGTTCATACGAAAAAAATCCATCTTCTGAACCAACAAAGTCAGTAGACTCAAAAACTTTTTTTCCTTTATCGGAAAGGATTTCGATCGAAAGAATTGGCTTACGAACAGGTGCTAGACTAAAATCAAGAAAGGGGGTAATTTCATTTTCCTGCCCTTGAAAAAGTCCAGTCATTAAATTCCAGAGATCATCCGCCTCCATAAAATCACTAATCCCAACGTCAACGACCTGACCTCGAATGAGCGCCCGCCCCTCTCTTCCAAGGGAACTACTACAAATTGCGAGACGCTTTTTGTCCTTCGCGCGGACTTCTCTTTCTTTTTCAGGTTCATGTGATTCTATTTCTTCCAAGGTTTACAGCTCCCTATCATGCTAGTTCAAACTAAAAATTTGGCAGTAAAATGTAAACCATTTCGTGATTTCAGTTCAATTTGGAACATACATACTTATGCCTTTAATAAAACGGAAATCTTTCACATTTCGAGTAAAAAGGTGTAAGTCTGAAGCAATTGCAGTAGCGGCAATCAGAGCATCCGGAATCGAAATTTTATGACTTAGTGCATACAAATCAAGTATTCTTTGGAATTGATTTGAAATACCATCAGAGAGGCTAATGACTGTTATAGACTTAATTTGTTTCTTAATTTTGGCTTGTTCTGTTTTATTGAATGCGCCTCGAATTAATTCAGCATAGGTAATTATACTAATAGAAAGGTTTTCATCGCCCAAGTGTTCTAATTTAGAACAAATTTCAGAATTATCCTTTAAATATTCGATCAGGAATATCTGTATCGCAAAGTATCATTTTCTTTCAGGCCAAGCTTCTGCACGTAGAGTTTTGATGTCAATATTTCGATTTTTCCATATACCTTTTAACTTGGATAAACTAGGCTTAGAGTTTTTTGTAATCTTCTTTTTTCAGTAGACTTTGCTGTAAAAGGGACTTCTTTTAAACTTAACAGGAAAAATAATTACTTCAACAGTCTGATTGTTAAAGCTTTCTAAATCAACAAGTTGCAGACTATTATTTTTTATTTTAGTAATTTTACGAATGGCTTCCATAAATGCAGTTTTACATCGCCTAATTCTTATTCAAGAAGTTTTTTAAAACTGTTGGTATTGGCTTAGTTTTAAAACTTTAAATTAAAATTCAATTTATAGATTTGATAGGAATTCGTTTTATTTCTCTGAGGGTAATGGCAAACTATTACCAAATACATCAATTTACTCTTTAATAGAGCCAGGGTCAATGACTTCAACTACTTTCTCATTTCGAATAAGCTCATCATTCCTAAATACTTCCAGATAACCTACCCCGCCCCAGCAAAAACATTTATATGAAAAAATACCATTTACAAAATCATAATGATGATTTTCACCACTCCCTTCAGGAATCCATTTCCCGTTATTTAAAATTAAATCAGGCTCATCTTTTACAGATTTATCAACCGACCAGGCAACATATCTAATTGTAAAGTCATTATGATCCTCCCGAATTTGATTTACGTGAATAAATTGCTTTGGTTTAGTATTTTTCTAAAATCCTTATGAAACCACTCAGATTATTTCATCTTCAACCTTTGCTCTAAATCCTTTTTCCCAAATCAAATAATCAATAAGAATAAGGATGATTTCAAATATAGAATAAGCAACCCAAGAGCCAATAGAGCACAAAAAAATTAAGACGAATCCAATTAAGGGGTGAATAAAAATTCTATCTATCGAATAATCATAATACAATAGGAACATATCCATTATCCCTTCCTCTGTGTCTCAGTGACTCTGTGGCAATTACTTTTACCCGTTCGCGATTCGCATGAATGGATGGTCTTCAATCATATGAAGATAGTCTTCGCCGAAGAGTTCGAGTGTGCCTTCGGGTGATTTATAGAATTGTAGAATGGCAGGAACTAACGCATTTTCTTTTTCGGTGACTGCCACTTTACGCATTTTTTTGGCGAGGATTTCGGCGAGTCTAGAAACTCTGTCTATGTCAGAAACAATTCCCATTTCTTCTAGATTAAAACCCTGATGAGCAATTACTTTAACGAAATAATCAGGCATCTTCCAAATTTCGAAGGCTCTTCTTCCAATTTCAATTGAGTCAATTCCAAGTTCATCTCTTTCTAATTCATAGAGAGACTTTACTCCGAACTCATAGAGCCTGAGAACTTTTAAATATCTTTCGACAAAATTGAGTGCAAGAATATTCATTCCAATTTTACGAAGGAGTGACACAACGAATATATCCGCCGCCAGTGCTTTTAGTTTTAGAGGAGTTAGAAGATCATAAGAAATCAGGGAGGTTAATACCGGTAAGTCGCGTAGATACTTTATATAGATAGGATCTTTGAGTGGATTGGCAAGAGTTTTATCGAATTCATTGATCACCATTCGCTTCACAACTTTGATGCCAATCAGAGTAATCGCATCTTTTAGGCTGCGAATCGATCCCGATCGACCATAATAGGCTGAATTGGCAGTGCGAATAATTGTGCTTGTAATTGCAATATCAGGACTTAAAATTCTCTCAAGTTCAACGATGCCATTATTGGGATCATCTACGTCGAAGTTAACAACATTCGCAAATACCAGTGGAAGATTCGGCAGGCGAATTTTACTCAAGTCTAATTTTTCAATCTTATCATCAAAAGAGCTAAGGATGTCTCTTCTGCCTAAGACGAGCGCAAACTTTCGAATAACCGTATCTGTCTCAAAAGGTTTTACGATATACCCGTGCACTCCAACTTGTAAGACTTGCTTTACAAATGCTCCCTCATTATGACTTGTGATGAGCATGACACGCATCTTTGGATACTGTTTTTTGATTTCTTTGATGGTTTCCATGCCGTTCATGATTGGCATTTCTTGATCTACGCAAATAATGTCTGGCTTAACGTGCATTTCTTTGAGTTGATTGAGAGCATGAAGCCCATCGCCCGCTTCGCCTGAAACATTAAAGCTAAGTTTAGCGAGAGTGCGTTTTAAGGCAGTGCGAAATAGAACACTATCTTCAACTATAAACACATTGAAGGGCTCTCGAGTATTGATATTAATACCTAATGGTAATTTTGTAGGACTTGAGCCAAGCACGAAGACACATTGCAAAATTGTAACGTTCTTGGCAATCCTTTTTAAAGCCTTAAGGTTTTAGAACAAAAATCTTTAGCTCATTCTTAGCTTTTTTGCCTGCAACCCAGATCACGTTTCCATTTACAAGAACAGGGTCATCTTTTCGATTGAGCCTAGCACTTCCCAGGTCAACGGGGCTATGAATTATTTTTCCAGACGAATTAAAAATCAAATACTCGGTCGTTAAATACATATTAGCCGACCACTTTTCGTATAACGCAAGAAATTTGTCTTCGGCAAGTTGAATGAGCTTTGGACGCAGAATATTTTCTTTGTTTTTGTTTTTCAAATCAGTAAGCCAAATAACGCCAACTCTTTTTTGCGGAAATTTTTTTCCAGAATAATCAACAAAAGAAATTTCAGAAGAATCCTCTCCGTTTGATATGACAACATCCTTACTGATCATATATGGCATCTGCGAATCTACTTTTATGTCTGGAAAATTTTTTGCGACTTTCAGGAGAAACAAATTTCGAGAGTCATTCAAATAGACTTCGGCGTTAGCAGGATTAAAATCTCTTTCCCCTGCTCCCAAAACTAAATATCCATCTGGAAGAGAAACTAAATTTCCAAGCTCCGTAAATGTCTTTTGATACATCTTTCCCGCTTTATAGGTAAAAATTAGCTTTGAGCGTTTTTTCTTTGCAATCGAAATCCCGCGGGGAAATGCATCTGCCAAATCTAGGTTCACAAAATCGGTTCCGTCAAAAATCAGCCTCTGATCAAAGGAATGTGAGGCTGTCCATGTCTGACTTTCCTCCTTTAAAAAATCCATTGTATCAGAATTGACAATGAATAAAATTCCACTCTGATGATTGAGTCCGTCTGCTTTGTTCTTATGCTGTGTTTTTCCCAAATGAACAGCGACTTTCCCATTTCCAAAAACTACGCGGGAAGTCCCTGCTTCTATTGGTTTCATTACATCGAAATTTTCACGGTCTATCTTGGGGCTAAATGATTTTAGCTCCTTACCTTTTGAGTCTAACTTTACTAATTTTATATTCGACGAAAAGTCTCCGTCTCGATTCGGCTTTGCAACGACTAAAAAGTAGTTGCCTTTATCATCCTTTGTAAATCCTCCGAAAAGCGGAAAATTCGTATTATACACTATTTCATTCTCGGGTTCATAGTTTTCGGCGAATTCCTGAAAATGAACTTTATTTCCTTTAGATTCCATCCAGGCTACTGTTAATTTACCTCCATCTGAATGACAAACAATATGAGGTGGTGTTCCAGTCATTTCTGCATGAGAATCAGGAGAAATATTTTGCTCTTCTAGCCAACTATCAAATGGCTCTCCGGGAACAGAAATGGTATAGGTAACTAAATTTTCAGGCGAAGAGGCTCTTTCGATATTTGCTATTTCAGAATCAGGAATAACAGCGAATAGACCCTTATCAAGAACAACTCCAGCACCGCCATCTTTTGTTAGCCGCAAGGATTGATCTAAACTAAATTTGCCACCAATTAAATCTTTTGCCTTAAAACCTCGGACTAAATGGAATTTATTATCAATGATAAAATACAAAGAATGATCGACAGGCTTAGAGGGTTTGAATAAAATCTTTAAGAACTCTTCATAGTTATTAAAATTCGGTTGGACTTCTCCTGCAAAGCGAGCAATTAAATGGAATGCTGGATACTCGACTGAAGATAGACCGGTGATTGTATAACGTTGCAATTCAATTCCTTCCGCTCTATATTTTTCATCGTATTTGACTTGAGCAAAAATTTCAGGTGTAATTTCTTCTGTAGTATCTTTGTAACCATTGTATTCTTTCCAAATTTTTGGACCTGTAACTGTCAAAGTAAAAGAGCCAGAGGCAGCAGTCTCATTTTTAACAAGGAAAGGCTTCTTAATCTTTACTGATTGTGCTTGTAAGCAAATAGGAATTAGACTCAGAAATAGAACAATTCCATTACCTAGAATTTTTACTAGGTTGAATTCATTTTTCTCTCTTTTTTTAAAATAAATTAATTTTAAATTTTTCATTAGTACCTCAGGGAGGTTACACTACTAGATTTCTTGATTCACTCAAGCATTTTTTACCAATTAAAGAATTGAGTTAAGAAAAAAATTATTTCAAAAAGCAAGCATTCGACTTCCGTTAATTAAATTAATTTCTTATTTATGTTTTGAAATTGCAAAAAAGGACTTCTTCTTTTGTTTAAAAGGTTGGTAATTATATTTTTAATACAAAGAGGTTAAGCACTATTACTCACTAAGTGAAATATAAAAAGAATTCTAAATGCGTTTGCAATATAATTACAAAGAAAGAATTTCTGATGCTTAATAGTAGCTGGCATAAGAAAGAAAGTAATTTCATTTGCCCGCATTATACGAGAATTAAAATGAATAATAGAATTTCCTCTAGTAGAAGAGGTTTTATCTACAATTCCAAAAAAAAATTTCTAAGCTTACATAGAATAGTTTACTTTACTTCCATTAGCACTCAAATTTAATAATTATTTGGAAGGAATTTATGAATTATAAAAAACAAAGGACAATCTTAATAGTAGATGATGATCCTTTCACCTGTACTGCCACTGAACAAATTGTCAGAAGTTTCGGTTATTCTACAGTAACCGCTTTTACTGGTGCTCAAGCAATTCATATGTTCCAGAGTAACGAAGTAGATTTAATATTGATGGATGTTGAGCTTGGTTTTGATTCAAATGGACCTGAGTTCGCACGGCAAATTTTAGCTATGCGGGAAGTGCCGATACTTTTTTATTCCGCTTACAATGAACCAGATATTATAAAGAAAACAGAGCATATAGCTTCTTATGGCTATATACTAAAAGGATCTTCGATCACGATGCTTGGCACATCAATTCAAATAGCATTGAATCTTTTTGACAGTTCCCTAAAAATGAAAAATGAAAAAAGATATCGCGAATTGATTTCGAATTTAGATACAGGGATTCTAGTCTATTCGCCTGATACTTCGATTATTCTAACAAATTCGAAAGCAGAAGAGATTTTAGGATTGAGCGAAGATCAATTGAAAGGCAAAATTGCATTCGATTCGCATTGGAAATTTATAAATGAGGATAATAGTCCTTTACTTGTAGATGATTATCCTGTTAATTTAATTCGATCAAAAATGATCTCAATAAAAAACAAAGTCATTGGCGTATTTAGACAAAACAATCGCGATATATTATGGTTATCCATAACAGGGTTTCCCTTTCTCGATACAAATGGAAATTTAGAAGAAATCATCATAAGTTTCATTGACATCACAGAAAGAAAAAAATCAGAGAGGACATTACTCGAAAGCGAAAAGAAATTTCGTAGTTATATCGAGTCCGCATTAGATGGTGTATTTGTCACCAACAAGGAAGGCTTCTATCAAGAAGTAAACCACGCGGCTGCTCAACTTTTGGGCTATACGAGAAATGAGTTACTGCAAATGCATTTTACCGAAACGGTTCCAGAGGAAACAGTTGAGAACGCAAAATCGGGATATACCACACTTTTAGAAGAAGGTGTGTTCACAACCGAAGTTATCTTCCAAAGAAAGGATGGATCTAGGTTTACAGGAATTCTTAGCTCTACAAAAATTAGCGAAGATCAATATCTAGGTCTAGTAAAAGATATTACAGAGAGAAAAGTCGCAGAGGAAAATGTTCATAAGCTACTAGCTGAAAAGGAAATCATTCTAAAAGAAATTCATCACCGAATCAAAAACAATATGTATAGTGTGTATGGGCTCTTGCAATTGCAATCCCAAACACTAAAGGAAGACAATGCAGCAGCCGCCGCTCTCGAAGATGCAGCTATTCGAATACAGAGCATGATGCTCTTGTATGATAAGTTGTATCAGTCAGAGCAATTTACTGACCTTTTAATTGAGGAATACATTTCGCCCTTGGTAGATGAAGTTATTGAAAACTTCCCAAACATTGTGCCTATCCGAGTAATAAAAGAGATTGGTGACATTGTGCTAGACGCAAAAAGACTCTCGAACATAGGGATTATTTTAAATGAACTTCTTACAAATATTATGAAATATGCATTCAAGGGAAGAAGTGAGGGGCTAATTAGAGTATCCGCTCAGATGGTGGAAGACAAGGTAGTCATACTAGTTCAAGATAATGGAATAGGAATACCAGAAGGAATTGACTTTGCAAATTCCACTGGCTTTGGTCTAAAGCTCATAGCAATGCTAACAAAACAAATAGAAGGAAAAGGAAAAATTGAGCGCGAGAATGGAACCACAGTGCATTTAGAATTTATCAAATAAACTCAAACAACATCTGCCTGCCAGGGGTTAATCGAAAGTAGCCTTCGGGTGCAAAGTTTTCCCAGATTTCCTGGAAGGCATCCCAGAGCTGGCGGGTGTAATAGTCTATATCATAAGGACAAATAGAAGAGCCAAGACTAAGCTTTGCGATTTCTTCTGCGAGATAACGTTTTGATTTATCGGGATGATTTTCTTTTAAAACTATATAGCGAATTTTTTCGCCGGGCTCGACTGTGATTTTCTGGGTTTCTAATTGTTGCAAAGAAAGAAAGCTAGCATTCTCGACTGTGTATTCTTCGATTGATTTTCCAATTGTTTTACGTAAAAGTAAATCCTTCCACAAAACATTTCCTGATTCTAATTTTTTCTGCCAGAGCCCAAATGTATAATGCATTTCTTGGTGTAAATTCTTCAACTCTACAATCGTGTTTGCCCTACGCATAATATCGAGTAACTCCAACTGCATATCTTTTACAAAATTAGGTGTATCCTTTCGTCTTGCGGCAAGACCTCGCATTTTAATTTCCCCATTGGAAAATTTTCCGAAGTAACGATTAGAAACTGGTAGTAGTGGATCTATTTTAGAAGGAGGATAGACTAGCCATTTATAAATTCCCTCGATCGCCATTGTGATATTTGTCTCTCGAGTTATGGTATCGCATAATTCAACTAGCTCAGTCTCCTTTATCTCAGATGAATCTCTCCTCTGTATAAAGATACAATCTGTGATAGCATGGGATAAATAGTAATTTGCCTCTTCTGCTTTCTCCTTTGCGGTGAGTAAAATATCCCGACCAAAAGCGGTTACTGACTCATGACTTTCAATTCGTCCAAACTTTGCATTGCGATATCCCAGGTAGCCAAATGAAGTTACAAGCATCCACTTTAAACTATTTTGTTTTGCATCGGCAAACGCGTATTCTTCGCCAGTGGTGACTTTTTTTCTCTCCTTATAATACTTTCTTCTCGAAAGTATTTTCTCTAGTGCAAGCGAAACAACCCCTCTTCTCTTACTGCAAATCCGATAGCCGGCACCGGGAACTCGCTTACTCACTTCTTCCTCCTTACAGCATTGACATAGAACTGTCTCGGGGGATAAGTTGTGTAAGACCATGATAGTTGGATACATCTGAGCAAAATCAAGCTGTGCCATGTTTTCAAATACGATTCCCAGTGATGTATCCGGCTGAAATATTAACCCACCTTTATCAATTCGAAGAAGTTCATAGAATGTCTTGGGGTCTTCGACTTTTGATTTCTGCCAGGGAACTAAATAACCCTGCTGTAAGGCAACATCTGTTTCTATTGCGGTTAACGCTGTTCCTGTAGATGCCCTCGCCATTCGCTGCATGGGTAGCCTGCTAATACGGGATAATTCCATTATGCCTCTAAGCTCTGCCTCTTTGTACACAAAGCTATTCGCGCGATCGATATGCCAGCGTCCTAAAAGCGGATACGAAGGCGCACGATAGATCATAGCTCCATAAGTATTAAAGCTTGTGCCTTTGCGGATTATCTGTCTTGTATGAATCGATGTTTCATCCCGATCTAATTTCAAACGAATGCGAAAACTCTGAGCATAAGAAAACAGAGTCGGAAAAATTACCTGATCCCCATACGAAGACAATATCACATCGGGATCTTCGTTAACCATTATCTTATTTAACTCCCACAAACTTTCTTTAGGTCTATCAAAACCTAATTCGTATTTTCTATCGGCAATTTTAATAACTAGTGGATTACTCTTATTTAACGCTATCCTGTGATTTTCCTTAAGAGAAAATTCCATGATTTTTAACTTTGGAATTTCATACTCACAGGCATCAATGTCATCACCCGTTTCTATTTTCAAAATTCGATTCACACTCCCCTTTTTCTCATATTCGATTTTTACATGTGCCAGAGGAAATACTTTCTTATAATAAGAATACCCCGTCGGAACTTCAATGTCCGTGTGGTATATATCCATTTTCCCGTAAAAGGCATAGAGTCGATTTAAAATTTTACGCATGACAGATGGCTTAGAAATTACTACCTTCAAAACCCGAACTTCCCTGTTCGCATAAAAATGCTTCTTAGTTACCCATACAGGTCTCTCCTTCAAAGCATTGTAAAACAATATCCGCTTGACGACCTTCTCGAGTAATACCCTCGGTCCATCTAAATATATCTCGGGATAAAATGTATCAAGAAATAAATGCGGCTTACCATCCTTATCCAAAATCCATACATGCACCTCTTCCTCTACATTGTATATATCAAATAAAAATCCTTCTATTGTATTCATAATTCTGTCATTTCGAACCTACGAAGGTGTTGGATTTGCGACTAAGTAAATGGGGGGATACATCAGTTTGTGCGAAGTAGCTCTAGCGTGAGAAATCTATTTTGCAAACATAGTATTAGGTTTATCTTATACTTTTTTTGTAAGATAGACCTCTCACTATTTTTTACCCTGCGCATACGCTCTATTTTCCTTTGCATGTTCGAGGTGACAGTCGTCACCCTTCCCCTTTACTCTGTGTCGGAGCCTGTGGTGAGCCTGTCGAATCCATGACTCTGTGGCAAATCTCCTCCCTTCTTCAACCTCTCAATTTCAGCGAGTGCTGCGTTGAGCTTTTTGGCGAGCTGGATATGCATGATCATAGACATTGAATCAAATGGATTGGGGCTAGCGCCATTACCCCCGCTTGTATCTGGGTTTTCGCATATCGTATAAGCTCATCAAATATCTCCCTGTCATCTCTTCTAAGCGCCCTCCTAAAATCGTCTAACCTGTCACCAGTCGCGTCCACCGCTCTCGAATAAGGTATTACCGTTCTTCCCATTCTCTCCTCCTGCAATTTCTAATCTGTATTGTGTATGTCCTACTACCGTGTTTTTGTAAGAGACCTCAAATCGCTGAAAGGTCTCCCGTCCAAGGGTTAATGTGTTGTATTCCCAATTCGCATTCGCTGAGGCAACAAGCCTGGGGAATAAAAACTGAAATGTCTTGTGCTTGTATTTTCTAGGTTCTACGGCTACTATCGGTATTCCGCTAGCTTGCATTGCTTCAAATACGGATATTAATTTTTCCAAAAGAAAAAATCCCTCCTGCCTCTTGACATCCCCATCAAAAAATTGCTTCGAAGGAGCTAATACAAAGTAAATGTCCGAAGCCGACTTCCGCCGATTCAATATCCCGAGGCAAACATCAAGTATCTGGTATGGCGTAAACGCTCGCTGCACACTCCCCGTATCCAAAAACAACTGCACATCCCCACCGAGTAAACTCACCTCCTCCATCATACGATACACGTTAAACCGAATCGCACAATCAATCACATGCACACGATAACCCATCCCAATCAAATGCGCAATCCAGGAATGCGCTAGACGATATATCTCCGCATTGCCCGTAAGCACCCCAAGACTCGACATATCCCATGTCCGAATCACCTTCCCAAGAGCCAACCTGTCCGTCCGATAAATAGATACACCTTTCATATGTTTAGTATAACAAACACCCATACATATGTAAAGCTTTTTTATCTGGGCGTTGCGTGAAATTCGTGGTTGAAGGCGCGAATTATCGATTGCGCAGAAACGTTTCTGCGCAATCGCCTTCAACCACGAATTTCACGCCGCGCTCGCCTTCCTGATAGCGGATGATAAAAATTATCCGCTATCATCCAGTTGATCGCTAACGCATCGTTCTAAAATAATCTCCACCTTTACACAGTCCAACCGTTTTTCTTTCAACTTACTCGCACAATCTAATTAATCCCAAACCTAATCTTAATATGAAAATATTCAAAAAAACTAATTCCAAAATCGAAGACTCGAAACTCTACAAAAGAACTCCCTCTACTCTACTTCTCCCAAATTCCATTCTCCACCCCTTCCTGAAACGACGCCTTCAAAAATACAAGGGGAATACAACTGTTTACCTCCGAAATCTACTCAAACTGTATCGCTCCCTTAACTACGCCGGTATGTTCCCGCCTCCCGCTAAAGTGAAAACCGAATACCAAGAAGAAAATTTGGACCTCAAAAGAATAACATTTCGTCCCAATAACTCCGACTGGATAGAACTTGGTTCACTGGCTCTCGCATTCGGAAAATCCCGCTGCTGGATATTCACCTATCTAGTAGAACTTGACCTTAGTGGATTCACAGAAATCCTATCGACATTCTTGCCTTTCCCATCAGTTCCTACCACTCCAGACCTAGAACTAAAAAGCCTGTGGACTTTAGAGCCATACTACGATAGCTTTACACGCTCTCTTCACGTCAGAGTCTAACAAAAACAGAAACAAGCCTTTCCAATATAAAGTATCTCAAAAAAACAAAAAACCAATTGGCGAAGCCATACACAGTCAAAGCTGAACCAATCAACCTACCACTTTAAACGATTCACTTGACTAGAGAAATTCAAAATTTAGAACAGTCCTACATGCGTAGCGCAATACTCATACTAAGTCTCTTTTTATTATTTTGCAAACCACAGACGATTGCAATTCCGAAAGCTGAGGCTGGAGTTATAGATTTACGCAACTGGGACTTTCAGAAAAACGGAATCATACAACTAGATGGAGCATGGGAATTTTATTGGAAAGAGTTTTTAGAATCAAAGGATTTCAAAAACCAAGACAATTCAAATCCGATTTATATTTCATTTCCAAGCGTATGGAACCAGTTCAATTATAAAAACGAGACGTTACCCGCAAGAGGTTATGCAACATTTCGATTAAAAATAAAATTTGCGAAGAACTCACCACCTATCGCACTTCGAACGAGAGAGCAAGCCACATCTTATGCAGTATTTTGGAATGGGGAAAAAATACTCAGTGCAGGAGTTGTGGGGAAAAACGAAAAAACCGCTCGAGCGCATTACCAAAACACTCAAGTCTTTTTAGGAAGCCCTACCGAGGAAGTCGAAATCATATATTGGATTTCAAATTACGATCATCGAAGTGGCGGAGCATGGCACAGTTTACAACTTGGAACACACGAAGACATAGGTAAGGAAACCAGTTTTTTTAGGGAGATGGATTATTTTTTAGCTGGAATTATTTTTATAATGGTTCTTTATCATCTATTTCTCTATTTTTATAGGAAGACAGATGTTTCCAATATTTTATTTTCAGCGTTTTGCTTTGCGATATTACTTCGCTCTCTTTCTACGGGAGAGAGGATTATTAACTCCTATTTCCAGCTTCCATTTTGGTTTTATATAAGGCTCGAATACATAACGTGGTATATGAGTATGCCGCTGGGTTACCATTTTCTCAGCACACAATTTTCAAATCACTATCTAAATAAATTCACTACCTTAAATTATTTTCTAAGCAGCATTATGGCTCTAGGACTTTTCTTTCCACCGTATATATTTACTCAATTCGTTCCTTATTACCAATTGCTTTACTTTTTATTTTTATTATTAGGCTTTGGATATTTAATTTACTTTGTTTATAAAAAAATACAGGGAGCGCGTTTACTTCTTTCTGGATTTTTATTTATGCTACTTACGGCTATTAACGATTTGCTCTATACAAATCAATGGATTGACAGTTTTTATTTATCGCATTATGGATTAGCATTCTTAATATTCAGTCAGTCTCTCAGTATCTCGATTCGACTTTCAAAAGCATTTAACTCTATCGAAATCCTAACAGAAGATTTACGATTGGTAAATAAGGCATACAGTAGATTTGTCCCAAAGGAATTTCTAAATTTCTTAAACAAGCAAAGTATAACTGAGATATTTCTTGGAGAGCAAGTCCAAAGGGAAATGTCAATCCTATTTAGCGACATACGCTCGTTTACCGAACTTTCAGAGAAGCTGAGTCCAAAAGATAATTTTAACTTTTTAAATTCCTATTTAAGCAGAATGGGACCGATTGTCAGAAGTCATGGGGGGTTTATAGATAAATACATAGGTGACGGGATAATGGCTCTTTTCCCTGGGAGCATTGAAAACGCTTTAGACTCTGCTATAGAAATGCAAAAAGAGATTCGAATTTACAATCAGCAGAGAATGAACTTCCAATATGATTCCATTCGAGTAGGAATTGGAATTCACACAGGTCCTATGATTTTAGGAACGATAGGCGAAGAAGAAAGAATGGAAAGCACAGTGATTTCAGATGCAGTCAATTTAGCATCTAGAATTGAGGGACTAACTAAAACCTACGGAGCTTATATTTTAATCAGTGAATTTGCCCTTCAGAGTATAAAGACTCCCGAGAAATATACTTATCGAGTTTTAGATCGAGTCAAAGTAAAAGGCAAATCCAACACGATCGCTGTGTATGAAATCTTCAACGGCATGTCAGATTACCTTTTCGAATTACACTCGCAAACGAAGACAGACTTTGAAAAAGGATTATATCACTACTGGTCAAATGAATTTACGGAAGCAATAGAATCCTTTCAACGGGTAATTGATATTTTCCCCTCAGATATAGCTACTTTACATTTCTTAGATCTTGCCAAAAAGCAACGATCCTAGAATGTAAATACATAATTCACATCTTCCAATTCAAATCCGTTGAATTTAGATGCAGCAGCAATTGTATAGGCACCATGGTTACGAATGATTAGCCAATTACCGCAGACTAATTCAGGAAGCATGATCCCATCAGCAATTTTATCCATACTATCACAGGTTTGACCAAAGATAACGGATTTGTATAGAAGCTCGTTCTCTGCTACTGGCTTACGAAGTTCGAAATGAGGAGTTGCTTTATCAAAAACAATATTATTAAAAACACCATAGAGGTTTGAGTTAATATAATAATGTATAATCTTTTCAGAGTCTGAATTAATGATGATTTTGCGCCCAATAACGTTAGTCACTAGAGTTCCACAACTAGTTGCAAAGAATCTTCCTGGCTCAGCAATTACTTCAATATCAGGAATATCCGCGAATGATAACGCCAACTGTCCATTAATCGCATTTGCAATTTCAATGAACTTATCTTCCAATTCAGGTGAGTCATGACCGGGAAACCCACCCCCAATATCTAATAATCTCATTTCAAACCCGTAAGTTTTTGCTGTATTAAAAACTTCTCTTGCTAGTGCAATTGCATCTGTATAAGCAGAAGAGCTTTCACATTCAGAGCCTACATGAAAGCTAACACCGATTATATTGAGTCCAAGTGTTTTTGCTAAATCAAATACTTCAGGCAAATTAGAAGTAGGACAACCAAACTTTGTTCCGAATGGCATTCTTGACTTTGAGTCGTCTACTAAAATTCGTAATACTAATTCAGCATTCGGATGAAATACGGAGATTTTTTTTAGTTCGTCCACATTATCAAAGGTTAATTTTTTAATTCCTTCTCCTTCTGCAAATGTGATATGGTTAATTTCTTTTACAGGGTTTGCGAAAATCATTTTATCAGGATCTACATCCAATTCCCGCACAGTAGAAATTTCTACCTTGGAAGCAACATCAAACCCGACACCCAAGTCAACTAACGTTCCAAGTAGTAGCTTATCGGAATTACACTTCACCGCATAAAACATTTTTACATTTGGCATGTGTCTCATCCAGAGCTTGTATTTTCTAAAAATAGCACCAATGTCTAAAAGAAAAAAACTACTGAGTGAAGCACGACTTTCAATTACACTTTTAATCACATCGATCATTGTGTATTCTTCATCGTCATACATTCTAATATTGTTTTCATTGATCATCGAAACAAGTCCGGGAACATCAACGCCAATTTTTACAATGTCTAAATCTTCTGCGCCTTCTTTTAATTCCTTTACAACTTTATTTTCTACTTTAATAGTTTTGTTCGCCACGAAAAATACCTTTTCCTCTATATAGTTTAAATTTTTAAAACTAGATTACCATTCATGGAAAGACTTTGTTTTGGAAAGAAAAAATTAAAAGTAACCCACTGTAAAAATTTTTCCCGCGTACATTCTTAATTATGGCAATACGATTACAGGCTTGATACAAATTCGCGACTATTTTTGCTAGTTTTTTTCCTTTCCTTTTGCAACAAAAAAGAAACTACGGCTAATAAGAAATAGCCACAATCCCAATTAAGAGTTATTTTGCCTAACTCTCTGTATCTAAGTGTCTCAGTGGCAAAATTTACTGTTTCGTTATATTAAAAATCTCTTTTAAAATAATCATAACCGAGCATATTGTAAAAATCCTTCTTGCTCTTTTTAAAACCTTTTTTATTTTGTGGATATGCCAAGAATAAGTGTAGTCATCCCCGCGTTAAACGAAGAAAAATTTCTTCCCATCCTTTTGGAATCTTTAAAGAATCAAACATTTAAAGACTATGAAGTAATTGTTGCAGATGCAGGCTCAAAAGATAATACCCTAGAGATTGCCAATAGCTATGGAGCGCGTGTCGTTCCCGGTGGAATGCCAGGTCCCGGTCGTAATCGAGGAGCAGAGGTTGCAACGGGAGAATTTTTATTTTTCTTTGACTCTGATGTTCTTTTACCAAATGATTTTTTGGAAAAAGCAATGACTGAAATGGATGATCGTTTTATAGACTTGGCTACTTGCGAATTCTTGCCATTATCCGAACTTACTATAGACAAAGCGGTTTTTCAACTTTCCAACTTAATCGTAAAGATGAATCAAAATCTAAACCCTCGTGCTGCCGGATTTTGTATATTTATCAATCGTCGTCTTTTTAAACGGGTCGGAGGTTTCGATGAATCTGTCGTGATTGCCGAAGATCATGATTTAGTTGAGCGTGCTTCTAAGTTTCGTCCGCTGCGATTTCTAAAAACAACATCTCTAAGCGTTAGTGTTCGTAGGCTTGACAAAGAAGGACGCCTTTCCTTATTGCAAAAATATGTAAAAGTAGAAATGCATCTTCTTACGAAAGGTAGCGTGAAAGACGACATCATAGAATACGAATTTGGCAACTTCGACGAGGCAGAAAAATCTAAACGTAAAAAACTATTAAATGATATTGAAGATGGAATTCTAAAACTAGATAGACAATTCACTAAAACTTCTTCTGAATGGAATGAAAAAACAGCTGAGGTAGAAGAAAAATTAAAATCTAGCTTTGATGGATTGAATGAATCAATACGCAATTTTTTTAAATAGGAATATCTAGAGGTTTACATTGATTTAACGTAGCAACAGTCGCAATCTTTTTTTCTTTAAAATATTTTTACTTGTAACTGATAAGAGTGCTACAAATATTGAATAGTTAAAACCACCATGAAAGACATACGTATCTTGTTAATCGATGAATCTTCCCACGATGAAATTACTCTTAGCAAGAAGCTAGAAAGTAGTGGTTACAAACCTGAAATCACTCGATTAATCAATTTAGAACAAATAAAAACGATTGCGATCAAGAAGTCTTGGGATATAATTTTAACTGAACATACTTTATCGGAATTTACCTCTCTTGAACTGATTGCGATGGCGCAGGAGAGTAAGATTGATATACCGATTGTAATTCTTTCCAGTATGATTTCAGAGGATTTCGCCGTGGAGGCAATGAAAGCCGGAGCCAAAGATTATATCAGAAAAGACAATATGACGCGGCTAATCCCTGTTATAGAAAGGGAATTACGAGAAACCGATTCTCGCAATGCACGTAAGATGGCAGAAGAAGCTGTCTATTATATGGCATTTCATGATCCATTGACAGGACTTGCCAATAGATATGAATTTGAAAGTAAACTCATCAAAATTTTAGATGATGTAAAAGAAAATCCAGAACTACATTACTGCCTACTCTACATCGACCTCGACCAATTCAAAGTGGTCAATGATACCTGTGGTCATCCTGCCGGGGATGACCTTTTACGGCAAGTCTCCGTTATCCTCGGTCAGAGTTTAAAGAAAGATGGATTTGCAGCAAGAATTGGCGGAGATGAGTTTACAATTATCCTTGAAAACCATACAATCGAAAAAGCAAGTGAGTTCGCCGAAAATTTGCTTCGGAACTTAGCTGAATTTCGTTTCAATTGGATGGACAAAATATTCGTAATTGGTGGAAGCATCGGGATAATTCGAATTAGCTCTAAAATCGAAACTATCAATGAAATACTCAGTAGAGCGGATATGGCTTGCTATGCAGCAAAAGAAGCAGGAAGAAACCGAGCCCATATTTATATTGAAGATGATAGACAAATGACCTTTAGAATGCAAGAAATGCAATGGTTATCGAGATTAAATGAAAGTCTAGAGCAAGATTTATTTACGTTATATAAGCAGCCAATAGTCTCCATTCCCTACAATAAAGATACTTCCGTTTTATTCTACGAATTTTTACTCAGACTTAGAACAAACAATGGAAGTCTCATCATGCCGGATGTATTTATGCGTGCGGCAGAGCGTTATAATCTCATGCCATCTCTAGACCGTTGGGTAGTTGAGAATGCATTTCGTTATATAGCAAAGCATTTTGCAAACAAAGAAGAGAGAAAACAAGAAACTCGCTTTTTTATTAATCTTTCCGGTGCTAGCATGAGTGATAATAATTTTTTCAATTTTACCTTTAAGAAAATGCAAGAGTATGGAATTGAGCCGGGATTAATATGCTTTGAAATCACAGAAACAGTAGCAATTTCGGATTTTAAAAAGGCGATAGAGTTTATCAAAGAAGTTAGAAGTCGTGGTTCCTATTTCGCTCTCGATGATTTTGGCTCTGGAATGTCTTCTTTCTCTTACTTGAAAAATTTTACCGTTGATTATGTAAAAATTGATGGAAGTTTTGTAAGGGACATGAAAGATGATCCACTCGACTATGCCATTGTCGAATCGATCAATAAGATTTCACATATAGTTGGTCTTAAAACAATTGCAGAATTTGTAGAAGACATGGGAACAATGGATATTCTCGAAAAATTAGGAATAGATTATGCGCAAGGGTTTGGAATCGCCCGTCCGCATTCTACGTAAAAAACGATGCACAAATTAACACTTTTAAACTCTCATTCAGAACTCGATCTCAATTTAGATTTAGGTGGACAAGTAGAAAGACTTACTTTAAAACACCCCCGCCTTGACAAGAAAATACCCGTTATCCTCCCCTATGATCCAAGCCTTCCCTTTTTTCAATCGGGCAATTTTCTAATGTATCCCTGGGTCAATCGACTTGAGTCCAACAAAATTAGCATTGTAGGTCGTAAATATACAATTGACCCTCTCGAAAAAGATTCAACTGACCGACCAATTCATGGACTGTATTTCAATAAAAAAAGAAGATTAATTGAGTTAAAAAAAGAATCTGCTCGTATAGAGCCGTTAGAGGTAAATCCTAAGTTTCCACAATTTATCGAATCCTTTGTATTGGAAGATAATTCCCTTACAATTCGAACCGAGTTTTATAATCCGACAGACAACATACAAGAATTTGCCTATGGCTATCATCCTTACCTGCGGCTAAAGGCAAATCTAGAAGAATGTTCAATTCATACAAATTTCACTCACTACGTTCCATTAACAGACGACTTATTACCCAACAAAGACTTGATTAAAAACGAAATTTCTTATTTATTTACAAGTAATTCTCTCTTAGGACAAATGAAATTAGACCATTTATTTACAGGTAGTCCAAGTGAGCCTTATTTTGGAATCGCGGATGAAAAAGAAAAAATCCTTTTACAAGTTCGAGTATCCGTAAATTCCCAAATTCCACTTCCCTACTTTCAAGTCTATACTCCAGAGGATAGAAAATCAATCGCCATCGAGCCGATGAGTTCTACCGGCAACGCGTTCTTTACCGCGAAGTCAGGCTTATGCCGATTAAACCCGGGCGATCGCATATTTGGTGAATTTGTAATTGAATTGTTGAAGTTGTAAGTTTTTGCAGTATCCTTAATTTCACCAATTATAGGCAACGAAAATTCTAGTATCTTACTTCTCAAAGGAATTCCATGATTTTTACTTGACTCTTTCCATTCCTAAGATTATTCTCTGACTATGAGCCTTGTATTAGAAAATCCAAACTTAAGTAAGAGCTTATATGAATTTACGATAGAAAAATACCATGAGCTTTCGGAATCGGGACTACTCCCTAGAAACTTGGAACTCGTTTTCGGAGGAATTGTAAAAAAAGTGACTATATCTCCTATTCACGCGATTTTGGTTAACAGTTTGCGAGACAGTATCATAAAAGAGTTGCCAGTAGGCTATTTTCTTAGACAGGAAAGTCCTTTAAGCATCGAAAGTTTACACTCAGAGCCAGAACCTGATCTTGCCATTTTAAAGGGGAAGCAGAAGGAATTTATCTCTGAGCACCCGACAACCGCACTTTGGGTGATTGAAGTCTCCAATACCACTGTTGACTTGGACAGGGTAAAGAAAAAAATCTACGCCACAGCAAATGTTCCTGTCTATTGGATTATCAATCTATCTACCAAGGAAATTGAAATATATACAAACCCGAAAGCTGGCGAGTATAAAGAGGAAAAGACTTATTCCGCGTCTGATTTACTCCCCATACCTCAGCCATTGAGCATTTCCATTCGTCTTTCTGACTTTTTATAAAAATGATCCGAAAAATCTCCTTATCTTGAGAATCCTATGAATCCTGTCTAAGAATTCCATTTACCTAAAAGGGATCTTCGACTGACGTAAAAGCCACATAGAAGCCAAAGTCGGCTTCTATGTGGCTTTTACGTCGCCTTTATATCAGTTTAATATTAGAATAAATCTAAAACTAATTTACTATTTATAATACAATCCGCTTAATGTATAAGCACTTAAGATCGATTCCCTTTCTTCTTAAACCATGCATTTATGAAAAATCCAAGTTAATTCCATACTTTTCCTCTGTGTCTCTGTGACTCAGTGGCAATCTTCCTTCTTCTGGCACAAACCTTGCATTATAAGTTGTATTATTAAAACTTTTTTTCAATTTTAATAAATCCTCTTGTTTATCTAGATTGGGGTCTGGGAGATTGCTCCACCCCAATTCTTTTTTTTCTAAAAATCCCCTTTTTTCGTTCTTTTCCCTTGACTCTTAGGGCTATCTCAAAAAACTGCTTATAAAGGTAATACTATGGCTAGAAAATGCGTTGTAACAGGAAGAGGCACAGCTTACGGAAATGCTGTATCTCACTCTCATAAAAAAACCAGAAGAATCTGGAAAGTAAATATCGTTAAGAAAAATATCTTCTTAGAAGATGAGAACCGTTGGGTTGCTGTAAAAATTTCTACCCGTGCTCTTAGAACACTAAAGAAAAAAGGTCTCAAATCCGCAATCAAAGACAATGGTGGTTCTCTAGCTCAACTTGCTCCTAAAAAGCATGTTGGTTATAAAAAAACTGTAAAAGCTAAGACAGCGGCTAAATCGGCTTAGATTAGTAAAGCGGCGCCAGTAATACAGTCACCTCGAATAGCTTCACCATGAGAGGTCTGTTTTACTTAATACTATCGTTCTTTTGAAAGATAGACCTCTCACGAAAGGACTGTTCGAGGTGACAGGAGTAGTTCCTAAGAAGCAAAATCCCAATTTTCCCTTCACAACAGAAGTCAACAAAAGACTAAAAAAATTCTTTGGATTTGTTTCGTGTCCACTTCATTACAAAAAAGACTATGAACTATGCATTGCTGTTATCCTCAGTGCACAATGCACAGACGAGAGGGTAAATACTGTTACCCCTGCCCTTTTCGAAAGATTTACTAATCTAGAAGCATTTGCAAACGCAGAAATCTCTGAAATTGAAAAACTTATTTTTTCAACGGGATTTTATAAAAATAAAGCCAAGTCTATCCAAGGCTTCGCATCTTTACTTATAGAAAAACACGCAGGCAAACTTCCGAAAACAATTGCAGAGCTTATAAAACTTCCGGGTGTAGGAAGAAAAACTGCAAACGTAATTCTAAATGAAATTCACAAAATTTCAGAAGGAATTGTTGTAGATACGCATGTAAAAAGAATTTCGAATGTTTTAAAACTTACAAAATCAGAAAATCCTGTAATAATAGAAAAAGATTTAATGAAAAAAATAGAACGTCAATACTGGATGGATTTTTCCCTGTATTTAATTTTTTTAGGTAGAAAGTTTTGCAAGGCTCATAAAACTGAATGTGAAGGCTGTCCTTTAAACGACATCTGTCCTTCTTCTCTGGTGAAGTGAATGGAAACAATTGAACCGAATTTAAAAGGAATGGATTTAGTCACGCAGCATATCGTGATGTCAAAAGAACTAAACGCGCACGGAAATCTTTTCGGTGGTATAATGCTTGCCTGGATTGATGAAGCAGCAGCCCTCTATGCAATGGAAAAAATTGCTTATACGAATATCGTCACTGTTCACATGGATGATATTAACTTCAAATATCCGGGACGCAATGGGGACATCATCCAAATATACGCCGCAATCGAAAAGACCGGCAAATCATCCTTAACCATTAAAACTATGTGCATTTCTATCAATAATAAGTCGCGTGTAAAAAATGAAGTTATCAACTGTAAGGTAACGTTTGTTTGCCTCGATTCAGGCGGAAAACCTTTTCCCTATTTTGATATGCTAGGAAATTAAAATGTCTATTTCATTTCCTGTTTCCCCCGAAAAACAAAATCAATTGCTAGCACGTATGATTAAGCTTCAAATCAAAGAATCTGATTTAGAAGAATCCTTCACACGTTCCGGCGGTAAAGGCGGACAGAACGTAAATAAGGTTTCTACAGCCGTTCATTTAAAACACAAACTATCAGGCATCGAAGTAAAATGCTCTATTCATAGAACGCAAGGGCTAAATCGCTATAAGGCGCGAGATATACTCTGTGATAAATTAGAAGAAAAAAAGAATCCAAAAGAAAGTAAAATCCATTTAGAGCGCGAGAAAATTATCAAAACAAAAGTGAAAAAAGAAAAACGTAAACAAAGACGAATTGAAGAATTAAAAATAAAAGATTTAAACGAAGACTACGGAGACGAGTAACAATCCATGGAAAAAGAAAAAGTAACCCTTGAAGACGCAATCGAGCACGGACTAAAAGAAAATGAATTCGAAGATATTTGTAAGATTTTAGGACGCACACCTAATTCCACTGAGCTAGGAATTTTTTCTGGTATGTGGTCAGAGCATTGCTCTTATAAAAATTCCATTTTAAAATTAAAAACTCTTCCGACCGAATCAAGCCTCATGCTTACTACAACAGGCGAAGAAAACGCGGGTGCACTCGACATAGGAGACGGACTCGGAGTTGTCTTTAAAATAGAAAGCCACAATCATCCAACTGCTGTTGAGCCTTATCAGGGAGCGGCTACGGGGGTAGGCGGTATTATGCGCGACATCTTCACAATGGGTGCAAGACCTTTTATATCTCTCAACTCTCTTCGATTTGGTCTTCCGGATTTAAAACGAAATGAATACTTACTCAAACGTGCCGTCAAAGGAATTGCGGATTACGGCAACTCCCTCGGAATCGCTGTTAGTGGAGGAGAACTTTTTTTCGATAATTCTTTTTCTAAAAATCCTTTAGTCAATGCAATGACAGTTGGGCTTGTAAAGAAAAACGGAATGGCAAAAGCAACCACAGGTGGAAAGGTCGGCTACGCGGTATATATCGTTGGAGCAACTACTGGAAGAGATGGAATTCATGGGGCATCCTTTGCCTCTAAAGATCTAAGCAAAGAAAGCGAAGAAAAAAAATCCGCTGTCCAAGTAGGAGATCCATTCATGGAAAAACTTCTCATGGAGGCAACTCTCGAAGCAATCGAAAAAGATTTACTCATCGGAATCCAAGACATGGGTGCTGCGGGTATATCTTGTTCTACCTCTGAGATGTCGGCTAAAGGCAACTCGGGAATGGAAATTGATTTAGACAAAGTTCCTTTTCGCGAAACTGGAATGAACGCCTACGAGGCAATGCTTTCCGAGAGTCAGGAGAGAATGCTTGTTGTCCCTAAGCAAGGAAAAGAAAAAGAACTCGTAGATATTTTCAAAAAATGGGATTTAAACGCAGTTGAAATTGGAGTCGTCACAGGAGATGGACTTCTACGAGTAAAAAAAGATGGAAAAGTGAAAGCAGAAATTCCATCGCAAACACTTGTATTAGGCGGTGGTGCTCCAAGATATGTTAGAGAAGAAAAACGTCCTGCCTATTTAGATATAGAAAACAAATTAGATGTAGCTGCTTTAGAAGATTTAAAAGAGGCTAATGTGCGTATAGCTCTCGAGAAGATGATTTCTACTTTAAACATTTCTTCTCGTAAACCACTCTATGAACAATATGATACGGATGTCGGACTTGTAAAAATTACAGGACCGGGACTTGATGGTGGACTAGCCCGTGTTCCCGGAACGAACAAAGGAATTGCTGTGGCTACTGACTGTAATTCGCGCTATACTTATCTAAATCCACACAAGGGTGCAATGTGGGCAGTTTGTGAATCAGCCCGAAACGTATTCGTTACTGGTGCTAAGCCAATCGGTATTACAAACAATCTTAACTTTGCAAATCCGTATATCCCTGAAAACTATTATGTATTCTCAGAATGTGTAAAAGGAATCGGAGATGCCTGTCGGTATCTAAAGCTTCCTGTCACTGGTGGCAACGTTTCTTTCTACAACGAATCACCAGAAGGACCGGTATTCCCTACTCCGACCATCGGAATGGTGGGGCTAATAGAGAATATCTCAAACTACATCAAAAACTATTTTACAAAACCAAATCAGTCTATTGCTTTGATTGGTAGATTTAAACCTACTCTCGGTGGAAGTGAATACTTAAAGGAAATCTTTAACGTCACAAAGGGAGAAATTCCTGAGCTTTCTCTAGAAGATGAATTAAATTTGCAAAATCTAGTTTTAGAATTAAATGAAAATAAACTCATCTCTAGCGCAAAAGACTTATCACTCGGTGGGCTAATCGTGGCTATCTGCAAAATGGCATTTCCTTCTCATATCGGGGTTAACCTTGATTTAACGAAAATTCGTAAATCCCGTTTAGATGAAACTCTATTCGGAGAAACTTCTGCTTCTGTTTTAATTACCTTCGAGTCCGAAAATGTAAACAAGGTAAAAACCTTGTGTGAGAAGCACAAGCTCGAATTTAACCCAATCGGAAATACAATAGGAGAAAAATCTATTACAATCAATGGATTAGGCTCTGTCGCAAATCTAGATTCTTTAGAAGAAAAATACGAATCTGCATTGGTAAAAATATTTGAGTAGAAAAAAAAGAAAACTTATTTCTGGATTTTTTTTAGTTCTACAGTCTTTTTTATTGTCCGCCTGTTTATATTCGATGAATGGATGTAGTTCAGGCGAAGTAAAGAAAACCGTTGCGCCTGGACTCGAAGCGGAATACCTTGTGTTAAACGAAAAAGTTCTTCTCAATTTTTACGGAAGTCCTGATGAGCGCGATTGGGCAATTAAGACACTCGAAAGAAGATGTGATGACAAAGAAGATCCACATGCCTGTTATAACCTTGCAACTCATTTGTTCGCTATAAAAAACTTTGCGAGTGCAACCAAGTTTGCAGAGAAAGCAGTCTTACAAAGTCCAAAGGATTCTCTTTACCTTGAACTTTATAGACAATCACTTCTTGAAAATGCAAAATTAGAATCTGCAAATACTTTTGTTTTTTCTTCTTCGGATACTGGCTATTTGCTTACAAAATTAGAACTAGAGTGCAGAAATAAGAGAACAGAGTCAGCCTATGAAATAACATCAGATTTGATTTCAAAAAAAATACTCAGTCAGGAATCGATTCGAAACGGATTTCTACCCGATTGCCTATCCGATAAGATGATCTCCGAGTTAGCAGCAAAAACGCAAAGCAATAAAATCAATTTTACAAATCACTATTATACAGAGAAAAATAAATCGAACCTATTCTATTCAATTTGGGATACATCTTATTTAACTAAGAACAAACCCATAGAGAAAGAAGAAGCGTTAAACCATAAGTTAACTGAGCACTGGAGAGATTTAAGGAAAGCCGTTGCCGCAAAGAATAAAAAACTTGCATTCAAGGCTTACAATGATTTTACTACAGAGTTAAACAAGGAAAAAGCCAATTCAAAAAGAGAACCTAATCTATATTTAGCCATAGAAAGAGCTTCCGAACTCTTAATTGAACAGGATGAATTCTTTGCGCAATTTAGAAGCCTATTAAACAAAAATTAAGCCCTATTAATTTTTCGACCTAATCTTTTTTTGGAAAATATCTACACGCATTTAATCTACCTACAGAAAATTTCGAACTGACAAATTCAATTATTGTCTTGACCGACTTGGTTAATCAAGCATTCTAATCTTATTTTGGAAACGCCAACACCTAAAATGAATTTAAGAATAAAGATTTTAATAGGCTCGCTCATACTTAGCTTGATAGTCAGCGTTTCTCTTGCTTACACTTCGTTTCGAATTTTACAAAACGAATTGTATGAAGAATACCGCGACCGACTTATTCACACTTCCGATTTAGGATCAAAATTAATTGATCAGGATTCTCTCCATTACCTGCTAAAACAATTAACGCTCAATTTGAACGAAGAAGAGACTGAAAAAATTCAAAATTCAAAAGAATTCAAGGAAGTCTATGACTCACTCAATTCACTACGCAATTCAAAGCCAAATCTAATCCAATACGTATATATATGGGTTAAGACTGATAATCCGGACGAGGTTCTTTATTTGGCTGACGCAGATGTTTTACAGTTGTTAGAGAAAAAATCTAAAGGAGAAAAAATAGAAGGAATTTCTACTTTTGGGAGCAAATACGATATTACCCCCTTCCCGGAAGCAAGAAAGACTTTTGAACAAAACACTTCTCTTGTAGAAAAAGAATATCGTCTAGACGCAGAGTTCAATACTTATTCCATTTCCGGCTACTCACCAATTACCGATAAAAAGACAGGAGTTCAATTAGCTGTGCTTGGTATTGATATGACAGATACAAATATTCGAGAGGCATTGAAAAAATCCACTCTCGTATCTGCTATCATTGGAATTATTACAGTCATCATTACATCCATTTCATCCTTACTACTTGGAAATATTTTTGTAAAGCCAATTCTAGAATTAAATAAAGTCGTATTGCAATTTGGCGCAAAAGATTTTTCTGCTCGCTCTAGAATCGAATCCTCCGATGAAGTGGGGTTACTCTCGAATAACTTCAACAATATGGCGGAGACGATTGTTGATTACGATATAAAAATCAATGAGCTTCTAGACTCAATGAGAAGATTTGTTCCTTTTGAATTTTTAAATTTTCTCGATAAAAAAAGTATCACAGAAATTTCTCTTGGAGACCAAGTCAACCAGGAGATGACAGTGTTTTTTTCGGACATCAGGTCATTTACAAAACTAAGTGAATCAATGTCACCAAGTCAAACGTTCAACTTCATCAATTCTTACTTGAAAAGAATGGGACCACTCATCCGAGAGAATAAGGGATTCATTGATAAATACATTGGTGATTCAATTATGGCAATCTTTCCGACAGACCCCGATTACGCGATATTAGCCGGAATCAGTATTCGAAAAGAATTAAATCTTTACAATCAGCACAGACTGTCGTATGGATATCCTCCCATAAATATCGGAATAGGAATTCACACCGGCAATTTAATGTTAGGCACAATTGGAGAATCCCAGAGAATGGATACGACTGTAATTGCAGATTCAGTGAACCTGGCTTCTCGCATTGAAGGCTTAACTAAATTTTACGGGGTAACTACGCTTATAACAGAAACAACAAAATCAAAACTTAAAAATATAAATCAATTCAATATGCGGTTCATTGGGTTAGTTCAAGTTGCAGGCAAAGAGGAATCTGTTGGTATATACGAAGTATTCGATGGTGATGATGAGAAAACTTTTGATTTCAAAAAAAGAACGACTCAAAAATTCGAAGAAGGAATGCAATTCTACATCCAAGGGAAATTAAAAGAATCTCACAAACTCTTCAAAGAAATTTATCTGGAGAATATTCTAGATAAGCCCTCAGAAGTATATCTTCGTAAAATTAAATATCTCTACAAGCACGGTCTACCAGCAGATTGGAAAGGCGTCGATAAAATGTTGAGTAAGTGATTATACGGTCACCCATTCAAAGCCTTTAAGTAAGCCTTCACTGCATTTTCCATTCCATGTAGGAGGGCAAATGACATTAGCCGATGACCAATGGATACTTCGCGTAAACCGGAAAGCTTTTTAAAGATAGCAAGATTCTTTTCATCTAAATCGTGACCTGCATTGACTCCTATTCCTAGCTTTGTTGCGGCTAATGCTGCTTTTTCGTAACTTAGAAAACTATCCATACCATTGCCGGAATCAAACGCCTCCGCAAACGGTCCTGTGTAAAACTCAATTCTATCTGCTTCGATTTGCTTCGCATAATGCATATTGTATACATTAGTATCCAGAAAAAGAGAAACTCTTACGCCTGCCGATCTGATTTTTTGAATGAGGGGATAAAGTGATTCTCCTTCCTTCTTTAAATCAAAGCCATGATCAGATGTCACCTCACCCGGACGCACAGGAACAAGTGTAGCTTGGTCTGGAAGATTTTCTAGGACAATGTCAAGAAACCGCTCGTCAGGAGCACCTTCAATATTGTATTCTATCTTCTTCGAATACTCTTTGTTATACTCTATAATAAATTTTTTTAAATCCTTTGTATCCTTACGTGTTATATGCCTTTCATCGCTTCTTGGATGAACTGTTATCCCATGCGCTCCACTATCCATAATTACTTTTGTAAATGTAAGTAAATTAGGAATATCCCCTCCTCTCGAATTTCGAAGAGTCGCAATTTTATTTACATTTACACTGAGGCTAATCATATTATTCCTTCCTACAAAAATTTAATATTTCTGATTTTAATTTTTCCACATCTTCTTTTCCCATTTCATAGCAATCTTTCACTGCAATCGGATCAGTATAATCAAACGATGAAATCGGAAGCTTGCGGGATGGTTTTATTAGAAACGTGCTTTCTAGAAGTGCTCTATCTTTCCCGAAAATGGTAGTATCTTCATAATACACACCAATCTTCTTTGCCTTTTTGGAAAATTTTTCTAATAGTAAATTGTTCGTTAATCCCCCATCTAGAAAGTAAACTTTGCTATTATTCTGAAAAGATACGACAGGCGGAATAGAGGAGGAATTTAGAATAATACTTTCAACAATCTCAGGAGATTTTAAATCTTTATTTGTATAAATGATGGTCTGCATATTCCAGCGCTCCATAATCTTACTCACGCGGCTACAGGGAATTCCCTGCTCCTTATCATTTTCGTCTAGAAGATAAGCGCGAGTAGTCTCTGTAACTAATTTGGCAATATCCCAATAATGATTAATTCCGGACTTCTTAGGAATTGCTTGCACAGTCCCAATGTAAATTTTTACTTTTGACTTTCTGACTTTTTCCAAATTCATACCATGACGAATTAAACGACGGTAGATATTTTCGTGCGGAAAAGGACTTTTGCCCTGAAAAAGACTCATTACTTGAAAATTCGAATTATTTCTTTTGGTAAGCTCACTGAAATATTCAATGGATTCATCTTCGCTCTCAGAAAGAATTCCAAGTGCCATCGCAGCTCCCGCACTCACACCAGAAATTTCTTTAATCTGAATCCCCCATTTTCGAAGCTTGTAACCAACACCCATTGCGTATAACGCTTTACAGCCACCACCGGCAATCGCAAGACTCACTTCGTATTGAGGTTTCTTTTTCCTTATCTGTTTTTTATCGATTGGACTCTTTACTAATTTTTCCTTTGCCTTAGTTTTCATAGCTCTCTCCAAGTTGATAGAATTCCAAAAGTTGTAAAGGAATAAAGATTGTCAACCCTCTCTCTTATACGATTATGACAAAGGTAATATGAATCTAATATCAGTCGACAAACTCTCAAAAAAAGCAGGCGAGAAAGAACTTTTTCGTGAATTAACCTTTGGATTAAATGAAGGCGAAAAAATTGCCATCATCGGAATCAATGGCTCGGGAAAATCCACTTTCCTAAAAATGGTAAAAGATTTAGAAGACGCAGATGGAGGGGCTATTTACAAAAACCGCTCGCTTAAGATTTCTTCCCTCGAACAAAATCCTCCCTTCGATCCCAATGACACTATCCTCGAACATATCTTCAAAGGAAAAAGTAAGGCACTAACACTTGTTAAACGCTACGAACAAATTTCAGAGCAAATGGAAACAGATTCGAGCGAAGCATTAGAAAAAGAATTCCACGACATAATGGAAGAAATGGACAAGGCAAATGCCTGGGAATATGAAGATCAAATTAAATCTATTCTAAACGAGCTAGGCATCTCAGGGTTAAATCGCCGTATGTCGGAACTTTCGGGCGGAATGTTAAAAAAAGTAGAGTTAGTGCAGACTTTAATTGATGATGCCAATCTTTTAATATTAGATGAGCCGACTAACCATTTAGATGTAGAAACAATTCTCTGGCTCGAAAATTATTTAATCAAGATGGACAAAGCACTGCTCCTCGTAACTCACGATCGTTATTTCCTAGATTTGGTTGTTGATAAAATTCTAGAAATTGCACTTCCCCAGTCGACTCTCTTTGAAGGGAATTACAATTATTATCTCGAAAAGAAAGTCGAGATGGATGAAGCCAATGCAAGAAAAGAAGCAAAGGCAGAAAGTTTTCTAAGAGTAGAATTAGAATGGCTAAGACGTCAGCCGAAAGCCCGTGGAACAAAACAAAAAGCAAGAACGGATAAAATCATAGGTGTAGTCAATCGCGAGAAAATGGTTCAGCAAGAAGCATTCACATTTAAAGTTGACCCAAAGAAAATTGGAAAGAAAATTTTAGAAATTAATAATATCACAAAAGGGTTTAATGACCGTAAGCTCATAGATAAATTTTCTTATACATTCAAACACTACGAAAGATTGGGCATTGTGGGACCAAACGGTGCCGGCAAATCCACATTACTCAACATCTTAACAGGAAAGTTAACTCCTGACTCAGGCTCTGTTAGCCCTGGAATCAATACAAAGTTCGGTTACTTCGACCAAAACAATATTGAACTAAAACAATCCATGCGTGTTCTAGAATACATTCAAAAGACCGCCGGCGAATACATATTACTCGAAGATGGAAACCGTCTGAGTGCGGGTCTCATGTTAGAAAGATTTCAATTTCCATCTAAGATGCAATCATCGCCAATCGAAAAACTTTCCGGTGGAGAAAAAAGAAGACTCTACCTTGTGCAGATACTCATGCATAACCCCAACTTCTTAATATTAGATGAGCCAACAAACGACTTCGACATCAAGACACTTTCTATTCTAGAAGAATTTCTTTTAGACTTTCCAGGCTGTGTTTTAACAGTATCTCATGATAGATACTTCATGGATAGAGTATCCAATCACTTACTCATATTCGATGGAAAAGGAAACATTGACTTATTTTCGGGAAGTTATACGGAGTATTTGAACCAACCAAAATCAGACTCAAAACAAAAGTCTAATGCTAATCCAACGACTACCCAACAAACAACTACCTCAACTCTACCAGAAACAAAGCCTATAGAGTCTACGAATACGGCTACTTCTGATAAGCCACTTGGTAAGAAACTTTCCTTCAAAGAAGAAAAGGAATTAAAATCACTCGAAAAAGAAATTGAAAATCTAGAAAAAGAAAAAGCAAAGATTCAAGAAGATTTGATTACTTTTCATTCTGACTTTAAAAAAGTAGAAACTCTTAGCGCCAAATTAGTAGAAACCGACGCACTCATTGACGTTAAGTTTAAAAGATGGGAAGAGCTTGGGGAATGGCTAATTTGGAATGTTGAATTGTGAATGAAGAATTGGTCGCATTACTTAATGCTTAAAATTTTCTGATTACTTGTCATTTGTATTAAGAACTGCCAAACAGAAAAAGATACTAGCTGTTCCAATATCAATCATGCTTTAACCCTTATGACCATTACATCGCAATCGAAAGACAAGAGAATTGTGACTCAGGAAATATCGTTAGTATATAGATGTTAGGCTATTTATTACCCTGTTTTCATCGTAAGCCAGCCAATATCATTTGCGAGTAAAAATTCCATTCATTCTTGACTTTTTATCATGATAAAATCAATTTAAACTATGCAGAAGGATACTACTATAATGGAATCAAAAAAAGATCCGTAAAGAAAAAATCACAAATTTCTAAAGACAATACAACCAAGCTTAAAAATGAAAATGGAAAATTCATTCATCGACGAAATGAAAAAATGGATTATATCTTCCCTCCATCACTCTGAAGAGACAAAATCAACATCAGCAAGCTTTATATAAATGGATTAACTAAAAGGAATAAAAACAAAGAAATGTTCCCAGAGTCCAAGTGTTTCAATAATTAGAATATGACTTTAAATCCAAGCATCAATTATAATGCATTTACAACCCTCCCGCTGTTAATTAGATTAAGCGAAAAATGAAAGATATGAAACATTTAGGAAAAGAGTTTATAGCAATTAGCGTCACCGATTTTTAATCTCTGCACCTCAGTGACTCTGTGGCAGAACTTCTCCCCTTCTCGTAAAAAGTCTTCGAAATACAACAAGTCCAATTGGGGATAATACTGTCATGCCGCCAATCCAAATCCAAATCATATATTGATCTGGATAATCTTTTGCACCCTCCGGCGCATAAATAGCCAAAAGCCAACCGGACAAAGGACCCGCAATCATCTTAGCTAGAAAATAAGGAAGATAGGAAAGAGCAATATACGTTCCCTCTCGTCCTGGGGGTGCAATTTCAGCAGAGAATTGCATGAGCCGAGGTGACCAAATCGCTTCGCCGATAGTAAATATTACAATAAAGAAGACAAGTCCGAGGATAATTGGATTTTGCCTCTCTGGAATTAGATCAAGCCAATCTACAAGGATTAAATTCCCAATCCATGTTTTAACAAGAGGCTCAAAAAAGAAACTCGGAATCGCCGCAATAAAAATAGAAATGGAAGAAATGACAGTTCCAACTATCAGCATATAGTAAGATTTAATATGCCTTGTAAAATGAGCAATGAGTGGAACTAGAAAAATAATCATCACAGGATTTAAAATGCCATAAATACTTCCTACTTTAATTCCATCGCCTAATATCCGTATGCCGTATTTTGGAAATGTATAATTAAAATGGTAAAACACAAGTTTTACAAAAACTAAAATTCCCAGCATGAATAAATAAGTCCAAAAAGCTTTTTCAAGGAATACAGTTTTCATGATCGAAACCGTATCAATCGAAGATTTTTTTAATTCTTGAAATAAGGATTTAATAAAATTCAAATCATTTGTTTCTCTTTGACTAACACTAATTACCCCACTCTCGGAAAGGGAAACACCATCTCTCATCGCAAGAATTAAAAGCATAGAGGGAATTGTAATCAGAAAGCTCACTAAGAAAATAATTTGATAGGTAGAAATTTCAATTCCTGCAACGGGAATCATTTGGATTGTATGCTCTCCGAAAATTTCTCTCACCTTATCAAAAATATAACCTCCAAGAGCAAAGCCAACGTTCATCAAAGTATAAAACAATCCAAAGCCTAAAGCAGTGCTTTCACTTGTCGTATATTTCTTTATCCCAACGGATAAGACAGGAACGAGAATAGCATTTCCAATCGCCACTGGAATAAATGCAAACAGGCTAACAACGATTAGGTTGTTGGTAAACGGCATTACAAGGCGACCTAAAAGCATTGCACCCATTCCTATGAGAAGAGTTCGTTTAACACCGATTGCATCCACAACTGATCCAACTAATATAGAGATACAAGTCATAAGAGTAGACCATGTTCCAATATAAGACCCAGCGGCTATATCATCTAATCCGCAATCCTTCGACAAATACAAAACAAAAGCCATATTTGATGCCCCGTAGGCAGCATACTCCAAAAGCTTTGCTGAAAATAATATCCATATTTCTCTCGGCGAGTCTTTTAATCCCTTCGCATAATTCCAAAGAATAAAAAGAAATCCGAAGATGAGAGTAGCGGATAATAAGTATAGACTATTTTTCATATATTGTTCATTCCCGAATTCTCCCCCCTTTCGCGTGGCTCACTACCGCCAAGCGATATCGGGAATCTCTACTTCTTGAGACCCCCTACAGAAGATTTAGGGGGTGACACCGACACCATAATAAAAAAACCAATAAACCTCGAAATCAAATTCCAACCTTCCCTACTTTCATGAAAATCTTCGGGATGAGTTTGAAAAGAAAAAGCAGGATAGACTTTATGAGCAAGCCCTTCAATCTCACAATGCTCACTTGTGCAAGTAAGTTCTAGATCTTCTGGAATATTTTTTACTTCTTGTTCATGCTTTGCATGTGATATAAAGGAATTAGCCTCTCCCAATATTGACTTCAATCTTTCATTCAACACAGTAACTTTTCTAAACTCATTGTATTTCTTTTCAGGAAGATTTTCTCTATTTGCCACATAATCCACATTAGCCCCGTAGAGCCATCCAAATAATTGATGCGAAAAACAAATTCCTAGAAATGGAATTCCTTTTTCAATAACGCATTCTTTTAGATCTCGACCGAACATATTCACCCATTCTAGACTGTCGGTGACATTGGCATAACTACCTAAAGATATAACACCGATTACCCGCTTTCCTCTTTTAGTCACCGATTCTAAATATTGCCTTAGCGTCTCACGACTATGCGAAGGAAAGAAGACTTCCGTATAAACCTCAAAGTACTTCTCTTTTTGCATTTCTGCTAAGAGTTCTGAAATCAGATTGATTCCATCGTTTGCTGGCTCACGTAAGAATGGATCGATTATAAGTAGAATATTCCCAATTTGGTTTGAAACCATATCGTTTTTTTATCGCTCTTTTATCGGTGTCATCGGTGGTAAATTCTTATCTCCCTCAAACTCATCCACAAAGAAATTCACAATTTTACCATAACAGGAAACAGATTGATGAGAAGCATCGTAGAATTCATCGCAATCAGAAACGGTATTCAAATCATAAAAGCGCATACCGTATTTGTCCGCAAGCTCAGTCATTCGCTTTCCGAAACTGTCTTTTAGATTTAACTTTTCGTATTCTTTGCGATAGGTTTTATAGACTCGAGGCCAGATTAAATATACTTTAATGTTGTTTGCTTTTGCTAATTCTAAGACTTTTTCTGTATAAAAATACTGTGTTTCGTTTTGTTTAAAATTACTTCCTAGATAAATATTTTTCATTCGAAGAGAATCGGCTTCAAGGCGCTTTTCATCGTTTACAAAACTCATATAAGCAAGTTGTGAACCTTTCGAAATATCCAAGAGCGGCAACTCGCTATTATACCGAATATCATATTCTTTTAACTTGCGACTCTTTACTCTTTCTAAGAGCAATTTATAATTAAACTCAAGTCTACGAAAGGATACCATTTTATCTAAAAGAAATTCCTGCCTATCATCCGAAGGAATATGCTTCCAATACTTACCAACAAACTCATCATCGGCACCCATGCGTAGAAATGGATCATGCATAAGTCCTTTTGAATCATCAAAACCTTCTGGGCTGACTACGAAGAAAATCAATTTAGGTTGAAGCTTTGCCTCTACAACTTTTTCCATCCAAAACAAAGTGTAGGCAGGAACTGCTTGAGGTCCTGAAAAATTATAAATGGAATATTTCTCTTTTCTTTCCTTATCTGTTCCAAAGGCTAATTCTGAATAGGCGTAAGCTCGCGAGTCGCCGAAAGCAATTAAAAGATTTTTCTCTGATTTGTCTGCCTTTAATTTTTCAAATAGCAATGGTCTATGTTTATAATAAACAATATTACCGGTTTGTAAAAAATTATTTTTGAAATAGTCTATTGTAAATATTTTATCAAGACCCAGTAATCCCAAAAAGAAAAAGAGCGGATAATAAAGAAAGACTCTAGAATTTTTCATAGAAGAAATCCTTATTGCCACTGTTGTTTAAAATTAATAAAACAATGGCTAGAGAAAATATTGGAAGTAAAAAGCGTTTCCATTTTTCAAATCGTTCAAATTTTTCGGGAAACTCCTCAGTAACATGAAATAGCATTGCAAATAATATGATATAAAGCCCCATTTCGATATTTCGCATTTGAATTCCAGATTGAAAACTAATCATTCTCCAAATCACAGTAGCTGCGGCTAATAGAGATTGTGTGAAGAATAAAATCCAGGTAATCATATACACATGAAATACAAAAAGAAATTTTAGAAATGGTTTGAATTTGTTCTCAGGGATAAGATTGATTTTCTTTACTTCCATATATCTCTCAACCGAAAGAAATACACCCGTCAAAAATCCCCACATGATAAAATTCATACTCGCCCCATGCCAAAGCCCACCTAATATAAAGGTTATTAGAAGATTCAAGTAACCTCTTGTTTCACTTACTCTCGAGCCACCAAGCGGTATATAGATGTAATCCCGAATCCAAAAAGAAAAACTTAAATGCCATCTTCTCCAAAAGTCCGAAAAGCTATTTAAGAAAAACGGTGCCTTGAAGTTTTCAGGGAGGTTAAATCCGAGTAGCCGCCCTAGTCCACGTGCAATATCCGTTAGCCCTGAGAAATCAAGGTAGAGATGAATTGCAAAAAAATAACAGGTAAGCAAAATAGAAAGTCCAGAATAATTCTCTGGCTCTTTAAAAATTGGATATATGACAGTTGCAATCGAATCAGAGAGAGCAATTTTTTTAGTAAGTCCGAGTAAAATTTTCCACAAGCCTTCGAACATATCTTCCTTAGTCAAAGTAGGAGACTCCATCTTAGGGACTACATCTTTAAAACGAGTAATCGGTCCTGCAATCATCACAGGAAAAAACAAGGTGTAAGACGCAACGTCATAAAACGAAATTGCTCTTTCGATTGTTTTCTTTTGTAAATCAACGGATAACGAAATCAACTGGAAGGTATAATAACTAATCGTCACAGGTAAAATGACTTCGAAATTTGCGATATGCGTAATACTGCTGAAATATTGATTGAGGTCCGACTTGCGAGTTAGAATTTCTATTCCCGTCAAATACCCAATCGTCTCTAAGAAAAAATAAAAGTATTTAAACAAGAATAGGTTCAGTAAATTAAAACCCACCGTCAGTTTTAGAAAGTAAGATTTTTCCTGTGTAAATCGAATCAATAAAAAATTCACTGCTATCACAAACAAAAAGTGAAGCAAAAAATTAAAGCTAAATAAGCTATAAAAAACACAGGAGGAAATCAAAAGAATCAAACGTTTTAACTTATTGTTTACATTCCAATAAGTATAGAACACAACTAAGAAAAGCAAAAAGAATTTGATGCTTAAAAAGCTCACGGTTCACTCCTATCCGAAAATATCTTCGAGTTTTACTTCCTTAAATTTTCCTTCCGGTAAATCTAGATCGTCTAACAGTAATTTGCCGATTTGCACTCTTTGTAAGTCAACGACTTTATAGCCAATCGCCTGGAACATTCTATGAATCTGTCTTTTCTTTCCTTCTTGGAGCATAATGGAAATTGTAGAGGTTTCAGAATCGACGATGCTCACTTCTTTAGCACGCAGGAATTCTCCATCGTCTTCCACTCCTCTTAGAAATAACTCGACAAAATCAGATTCTTGAATTGGCTTATCTACCTGCACAAGATACCTTTTTTTTACATCATAGGAAGGATGAGAGATTTGATTGAGCACATCTCCGTTAGCGGAAAATATCATTAATCCTCTCGAAGTCAAATCGAGTCTACCTGCCATATTAAACTTTTTATATTTAAGTGGTAGTAAGTTGAACACAGTCTTATCGTGGTGGACATCATGATGAGAACAAAGATATCCTTCAGGCTTATTGAGCGCCAAAATGGTATTATCCGAAACGAGTTCGACTTTTTCTCCGTTAAATTCAACAGTATCTTTTGTAATATCAATCTTTCTTGAAAGAGAAGTTTCCTCTTCTCCATTGACTCGGATTTGTCCAGAGCGAATATAATCTTCTACATCTCGTCTAGCACCCAGTCCGGACTTGGCTAAGAAGCGGTTAATACGAAAAACCGTTTGGTCCGTTCCATCTGTAAAATTTCTTTCGCTTCCTGTAATGGAATCTTCTTTTAGTCTTGCTAAAAGTGCTGCTTTCTCATCATCTTTACTTTGTAAAATTCCTTCTTCTTTATCTTTACGGACTTTTATTTTCTTGTTTGTCTTTGGAAATGTTTTTTGTTTCATTTCCTCTGGATCAATTGTGTATCTTCGAACTTCTCTTTTTTCTGGTGGAGCTTCTGGTAATTCTTCTCCATCAAAAGAAGCCACAGGTCTTTCTCTAAATGGTTCTCTTTCTCGCCTTGGAAATGGTCTACGTTCGTTACCCTCTTCTCTATCTTCACGGCGAGGTCCTCGGTCAAATGGTTTTCTTTCTCCGCTACCTTCTCCGTCTCTACGTGGGAAACTTCGGTTGAATGGCTTACGTTCGCCATTACCCTCTCCACCTTCGCGACGAGGTCCACGGTTAAATGGCTTTCTTTCGCCACTACCTTCGCCGTCTCTTCGTGGGAAACTTCTGTTGAACGGTTTACGTTCGCCATTACCCTCGCCACCTTCGCGACGAGGTCCACGGTTGAATGGTTTTCTTTCTCCGCTACCTTCTCCGTCTCTACGTGGGAAACTTCGGTTGAACGGTTTACGTTCGCCATTACCCTCTCCACCTTCGCGGCGAGGTCCACGGTTGAATGGTTTTCTTTCTCCGCTACCTTCTCCGTCTCTACGTGGAAAGCTTCGGTTGAACGGTTTACGTTCGCCATTACCCTCTCCACTTTCGCGACGAGGTCCACGACTAAATGGTTTTCTTTCGCCACTGCCTTCGCCATCTCTTCGTGGGAAACTTCGGTTGAACGGTTTGCGTTCGCCATTACCCTCGCCACTTTCACGTCTAGGTCCACGGTTGAATGGTTTTCTTTCTCCACTACCTTCGCCGTCTCTGCGTGGAAAGCTTCGGTTGAACGGTTTGCGTTCGCCATTACCCTCTCCACCTTCACGTCTAGGTCCACGGTTGAATGGTTTTCTTTCACCACTACCTTCGCCGTCTCTGCGTGGAAAACTTCGGTTGAACGGTTTACGTTCGCCATTACCCTCTCCACCTTCGCGGCGAGGTCCACGACTAAATGGTTTTCTTTCGCCACCACCTTCGCCGTCCCTGCGTGGGAAACTTCGGTTGAACGGCTTACGATCATTTCCCCCCTCTCCGCCTTCGCGGCGAGGTCCACGGCTGAATGGCTTTCTTTCTCCATCATTATTTGGAGAATCTTTTCTATAACTTCGTCTAGGTGATTCTGAGTCATCGTTTGCTGACTTTGTCCCAAAGAAACTGGGCTTGCCTGCCGACTTTTTGAAACTCCCGCCACTAGTATTCCTGTCTTTTGTAAATTTATTATTGACCGGTTTGTAATTCTTTTTTTCACTGGAAGAGGAGGATTTCTTATCAGGCTTATAGGATTTGTTTGTTTTTTTATTATCTGTCATAGGATGAACTCTTATCCAGTTTCTCAAACGAGACTCTCGTGCAAAGAGATTTATTCTATTTGATTTCAAAAATGAACTGCTAAGCATGGTCTAAACATTACACTATGAATCCATTAAAGAAAAAGCCAAGAACGAAACAATTAAACCCGGTGCCTGAAAAGCCAGAATGGCTTAAGGTAAAGCTTCGTTTTCCCACCGAATCTGATCCTGTTTTGGCAGTAAGAAACAATCTCACCCAAACAAGACTAAATACAGTTTGCGAGAGTGCTTCTTGTCCGAATTTAAACAATTGTTGGTCAAGGAAAACGGCAACGTATATGTTAGCCGGCGATATTTGCACGAGAAGATGCTCTTATTGCGATGTTGCTTCTGGAAAACCAAACGCACTTGATAGAGATGAGCCAATCCGTATTGCTGAGTCGGTAGAAATTCTTGGACTACGTTATGTGGTGATAACAGCCGTTAACCGCGATGATCTCTCGGATGGTGGCGCTATGCATTTTCAAGAAACAGTGCTTGAGATAAAAAAGCGTAGCCCCGAATGTAGAATTGAACTTCTCATTCCCGATCTAAAAGCAAAACGAGATTCACTCGATATGATTTATTTTGCAAAACCTGATATTATCAATCACAATATCGAAACAGTGAAAAGTCTTTTTCGAGAAGTAGCACCGGCTAAAAATTACGAAACTTCTCTTCGTGTATTAAAAGATATTTCAGAGCATGGATTTGTTACCAAAAGTGGAATTATACTTGGACTTGGTGAGACAATCGAAGAAGTAAAAGAATGCATTGCAGACCTACGGGCTAACGGCGTTAGTATGCTGACCATAGGACAATATATGCAACCTACTCCAACTCACCACCCCGTAAAGGAGTTTGTATTGCCGGAAGTGTTTGTCGAATTAAAAAAATATTCATTGTCTCTCGGATACAAGCATGTAGAATCAGGCGCACTGGTAAGAAGTTCCTACCATGCAGACGAGCAAGCCAATTTCTTGAATCACGAATAATCATGTTAAAGGTAAATGTTTTTTTTGATGAAATTCATATTCGTAGTCTCATCTACGATTCTCTATCTAGAGAGCTTCCGAAAATTGAAGGAGAGATTTGCAATTATGATATTAAGCAAATTATTTTTGATATGACCAAAAAAATAATCAGCGATGATATTGAATGGGCTGACTCCGAAAAATTTGGTAAAAATAAAATACTAATCTATCATAAGAATAAAGTTCTGCAGCTAGACACCACAGAACTAATTGAATCTATTCGCGTATTGCACCAGGACTATGTAGAGCCCGCCATTTAGAATTTGTATTTGGTTTGGTAATCGTAAACTACTTCTACAATTTCATTTGTATTAATTCGAACTATTCCATTTTCAGTATGCACTACCATAATCGAATCTTCTTGATTGATAATAGCGCCTACTTCTGTTCTGCCGTTGATTAAAATAATCTTTTCAATTCTCTCATAGTATTTTACAATATCACGATTTGACTGTAACCGCTTTGGCTCTACTACAATCGACTCATTGAATTTAATTTTTTCGATATCTTGTTTAGAACTCACCTGATTTTCAAGAACACTTCTTTTTTTCTCAAGCTCTTCTGCTTTCGCTTCATCAATTCGACCGCTACTCAATTCTTCATTCAAGCGAATCATTTCATTGGCTGCCTTTGGATCAACAGATACAATAGTCTTCACTTCCTGTTGTTCATTCTTTGTAAATTCTGCTGGCTCTGGCTTTTCAGTGGCAATTTCTGTTAGCCGCGCAATGATGTCTTTAATTGTTTTATTATCTAGTTTTTCAGTGGCTAACACTCTGTCATTCGCTGATATCGCAATTTGTTGGTCTTTTTCTAGAATTACTTCAGCGCCCTGCAAGGTCTGGTTGATTTTTTTTAGTCCGGCATTTTTTTCGATTTCTTCTAAAGGAATTTTTTCGAAGAAAGGAACACGCGGAGTTACAGACAACGAACCGGAAACTACTTTCACCACACCAAAATCATCTTTGGTGACTTCGAGGATAAACTCTGTTCCCCGCACAACAGAATTCAAAGTAGGTGTTGCTATGGCAAACGCATCGTTTTTATTTTCTTTGTTTACTTTAGCAAATACTTTTCCGTTGGAAAGGAGTAGCTTTGTTTCGGCGTTGCCGTTTGGGTTTTGGAGAAGCTGGGAAAATTCGAGTTTAGTATTTTGACCCAGTCGAACCGCAGTCCCTTCGCCAATTTGAATATCGACTTTTGATTTTGGTCCGGTGATGATTTTGTCGCCTGTTTTAAAGGCGGATCCAAGGACTGCCTTTTCTTCTGTTAAATCTACATGCACAATTCTAGAGTCACCTAGACTAAAAACTACTAGAGCAGAAAGACTATTGTCCTTTCTTTCTTGCTTGGTTTCGATTCTGTCCAAAGGCTTTCGGCAGCTCGGCAGAAAAACGAGACCTGTAAGTAAAAAAGCAATAATAGTTTTATTCATAAATTTGAATTCCTCGCAGTTTAATAAATAGAAAGATATTATCCCATTATCTTACAGGATGAACAAAGTTAAAAGCAATTTTTTTCATAAGTGCTATATTTTAGTTGGTATTTAGTTTACAATGAAATATATGTTAATTCAGGAGAAATTTAATGAGAAATAATTTTTTTTCAGTTGGAAAATTGAAACTTGCAATCTTTTTTTGTAGCATCGTAATCTCAGCTAACTGCTCAATCACTCAATCACAGCAAAGAGCTTTGCAAAATTTTGGAGAAACAGCCGTGAGCATGGCGAATGTAAGCTCAAATGAATTGATTTCCATGCGAAATTCTACAATCCAAATGAATCTCACTCGGATACGACTGGAAAATTCTAGCAAACCAAAAGAGGAAGCTTCCGCGAAAGACGCACCTGAATACAAAGATCTAGACGGAGTATTCGATATCAAAGTAATTTCAATTCGCTTGAAGGCAATCGCTGCTATCCGCTCTTACGCCAAATTACTATTAGCCCTTGCATCTGACGCATCTCAAAAAGAATTAGACCGAGCAACTCAGAATTTTTTGTTCGCAGTAGAGAATCTTTCTTCGGATCATAGAAAGATTGATGAAAAAAAATTAAACTCTATCGGCGAAGCAATTCGTCTCTTCGGAGGAATTTTTACTGAATACAAAAAGAAAGATTCAATCAAAGACATCATTCTAGATTCCAAAGAGCAAATTGAAACACTCTGCGATTTACTCGCAAAAGACTTTGATCCAAAAGGTGGAAGACTTGCCACTGCCTACATTCTAACGGGAGAAGAATTACAGTTAAGCGCAGATGAAAAATTAGATCCGAATGAAGGCAAATCTGAAAAAGTAAAAATAAAAGCTCTGTCTGCATTTCATTTAGCAGAAAAAAATATTCAGAAAAAAGAAACGATTCTTCCTGAAATTGCAAAATCAATTTTGATCTTAAAACAGGCTAATACCGAGTTATTCGAATCTTTTCGTTCCGAAGTTTACACAGCCAAAGACATTGTCAAATTTGCAAATACTGTCAAAGCAGTGCAAGACTACAGAGCCATCTTAAAATAAGGAATCCGCCATGGGAAAAAAAGAAATCAATTACTTAGATATACTAGACGCTCTTAAGATGCTGGTAGAAAAAGCAGAGGGCAAAGAAAAAAAAGAACTCCGAGCAAAGCAAAAGGAATTTATAAAGCAGGTAAATAAAATGATCGCCCTCGACATTGAAAAAGATAACGAGAAGTATGCGACCGCAATTGAAAGTCTAGAAAAAACAAACAAAGACATTGAATCTGCAATTAAGGATGTAAATAAAATCTCGCACGTCCTAACATCTATTACAAACACAATGAATGTAATTGGAGAGTTCGTGTGAAAAATTGTCACAAAGATTACCACCGATGGAGATAGATACGGATTTTTTCACAAAGGTCACAGAGACTCTGAGATAAGGATTCGAATACTGTCACCTCGAACCGAGCACATCAGTTTGTGCGACGTGAGAGGTCTATCTGGCAAAAATAGGAAAGGTTAATCAATACTTTGTTTGTAATATAGATTTCTCACGAAGAAGCTGTTCGAAATGACTCTTAAAATACTTTTTCTTATTACTTTATTTTTATCCTGCAATTTCATAGCGGTTAATAGACATTCTCCGCCTGTGTTAAAATATGCAGGGACTGAGGCTGCGTTCGATTTTTACCCGAGCCAAGAATGGCTGAATGCGAAAGAGTCGATTTCCCTTTTAGATTTACGGGGTAAGATTGTTTTGCTCCACTTCTGGAAGTATTCCTGTATCAATTGCATTCATACTTTAGCAGAGTTGAAGAAACTCGAAAGCAAATGGAAAAAAGAACTTGTAGTCCTAGGAATCCATTCCCCCAAATTTTCTACCGAGAGAAATCTAGATAGTGTAAAAGCTGCGATTCTACGCAATGAAATCAAGCATCCCGTTCTAAACGATACCGATTTTACACTTTGGCGGCAATACAATATTAACTCCTGGCCAACACTCATTTTAATCGATCCGCGAGGAATGGTATTTGGAATCCAAGAGGGCGAAGGAATATTCGAAGGATTTGATAAGATAATTTCCGGTATGTCAGAAGAATTTAAACAAGCGGGGTTAATGAATCTTAGCCCTGTTTCTAAATTAGAAATAAAATCCACCAAAACGCCTGAAAGCATTCTCTCATTTCCAGGCAAATTAATAGTAAACGACAAAGGAACGGAACTCTTTGTATCCGACACAAATCACAATCGAATTCTTAGAATAGATACAAAGACTAAAAAGATTCTAGACATTATCGGAAAAAAAGAAGCTGGATTTAGAGATGGAAAATTCCTAGAGGCTAAGTTTCATCACCCGCAAGGACTTAGCCTTTCGGGTGATACTCTTTATATCGCTGACTCCGAAAACCATTCAATTCGTCTTGCCAATTTAAAATCTAAAACAGTAAAGACTCTCGCAGGCACAGGCGAACAGGCTCGAAGTTTTAACGTTCCGGGGCGCGGAAGAGAAGTCGCTTTTAATTCTCCCTGGGATTTAATTTTAAACAAAAATAAGCTCTATATCACAATGAGGGGCTCGCATCAAATCTGGACGTTAGACATACAAACACTCGAAGCAGAAGTGTATGCAGGCGTTGGAAATGAAAATCTATTTGACGGCAAATTGTCCGTTGCCTCTCTAGGACAACCAACCGGTATCACCCAAGACTCAATCAAACTCTACTTTGTAGACAGTGAAGTAAGTGCCATTCGTTCTCTCGGAATTAAGACGTCGCCAATAATTCAAACACTCGTAGGCAAAGGTCTACTTGCCTTCGGAGATATAGACGGATTATCCTCAAAAGCAAGACTTCAATACCCAATGGGAATTACTCATTCGAACGGCAAACTCTATATAGCCGACACAATGAATCATAAAATAAAACAACTAGACCTAGAAAAAAACGAAGTGGTAAATCTTGCAGGAAATGGAAAGATGGGAGCGGCAAACGGTGATTTATCCGAATCTAGTTTCTTCGAGCCGACTGGTGTTGCTGTATATGAAAATCTAGTCTATGTAGCAGATACAAATAACCACTTAATTCGAGTCCTTGATTTACAAGCTAACACAGTTTCGAATTTTGAATTTGAATAGGACTTAACGCATTCTGCAATCTTTTTATTTATTCATCTAAGGGATAACCATTAGATTCTAAAACGAAATTTACTTGCCTATAGCCTACCTTTTATTCTAGCTACCTCAAACAAAATAAAGTTCAAAATTTAGGAGAACAAAATATTTATGGAAAAAGTAAAATCATTTTTTTCAAGTGGCAAAGCAAAAGTATACGCTATAGTGATGCTACAAATAACGGTCGGAATATTCGTAGGAAATTATTTTCTCGAACCAGAGGTAGTGAATACCCTGACTACAAGTTCTTTGCATGCACAGTCCACAAACAGTGTGGGATTAGTTGCAGTAGCAAAATGCCAAAGAGATAATGATAATTGTCAAATGATTAATGGTTCAACATTACAAAATAATATGTGTAATGGTCCGGATAATACTACTACCGATTGTAATTCCATCTATAAAAGTTGCATTGCAGCTACAGCGATTATAGCAACCAGCACTCCAGCAACAACCACAACAGCGACTGCAACAGGCACTGGAACTGGAACTGGGACAGCGACTGGCACTGCAACCGGAACGGGTACAGGAACCGGAACTGCGGCTAATACCAACAAGAAATTGTTTTTAACCACAAGCCTTTATGATGGAAATTTGGGTGGGATCACCGGAGCCGATGCAAAGTGTAACAGTGATGCAGGTAAACCAACAGGCACTGGAACCTACAAAGCATTCATCACGGACGGAACTGTCCGACGTGCTTGTTCCACAACCAACTGCACAGGTGGTGTCAGTGAAAATCTAGATTGGGTTTTAAAACCAGCCACTGCTTATTACAAAGCTGATGGAACCACACTCGTCTTCACAACAAATGCTTCCGGCACTTTTTCTACTCCATCCGATATTAAGGCAACTGTTGGAGAAGTTACCTCTGAGTTCTGGTCAGGCATTTATAGCAATACTGCATCTGGTGGTTGGACAACGCTTACTCCAAATACTTGCACTAGCTGGACGGTTACTACTGGTTCTGCGCTACGTGGGTTTCCAGGTGTTATTCCCGCAACGAATACAGGTGATTGGTTTGGAAAAAATAATGCAACTTGTTCCACAACAAGAAACTTACTCTGTGTTGAGCAATAAAAGATAAAGAATTAATATGCGGTTAATTCATATTAGCCGCATATTAATTAGATTTTGCAACCTTTTTTTTATTGATCTAAGGGATAACCATTAGATTTTACTTCGAAATTTACTTGCCAATAACTTACTCTCTATTCTTGCTAGCTCGAACAAAACAAAGTTCATAATTTAGGAGAACAAAAAATCTATGGAAAAAATGAAATCACTCTTTTCAGGTGGCAAATCAAAAGTATACGCTCTGGTAATACTACAAGGAGCTATCGGATTATTCGTTGGAAACTATTTTATTAGACCAGCGCTAGTTACTACTGCAATAGTATCGACGACAATTGCAACTTCTTCGCTGAGTGCAGATAGTCCGAATGCTTCCTGTGCGAACCGTTGTCAGTCACTTTCTCACAATGGAGACTGCCTAGATAAGAGTAAGCATAATTCTCGAGTTGGATAGTGCTTGTGTTCTGGCTTGTGCGGAAATTGCTAAAGTAACAACACCAGTAGCTGCAACTGCCACAGCGACGGGAACGGGAACGGGCACAGGAACAGCGACTGGCACTGCAACCGGAACGGGTACAGGAACTGCGGCTACTGCATGTACAACTTGTAAAATGTTTGTTACTACATCAACCTACACGGGAGCGACTATCGGTGGAATTACAGGAGCCGATGCGAAATGTGCCAGTGATGCAGCTAAACCAGCGACTGGAACGTACAAAGCATTCCTCGTAGATGATACAAATAGAATTGCCTGTACAACTGCAAATTGCTCCGGTGGGGCAAGTGAAAACAAAAACTGGGTGTTGAAAGCTAGCACCGCATACACTAGAGTAGACGGCACTGCGATTGCAACTTCAACAGCGTCTGCAATCTTACCGCTACTCTGACTAATCCGATTAGCACTACCGGTGATACAATGTTAGGAAATATTCGCACAGGTATGGCATTTGCGAAAGATTGGACATCTCGCGTAAACGGTCATTGCACAAACTATACAGTTACCACTGGTTCTAGTACAGATGGAGATGCAGGAACTGTTTTAACAACTTCCAGTTACTTATATGTAAACGGTGGGACTTGCGCTGGATTAAAAAGTTTACTCTGTGTTGAGCAATAAAAGATAAAGAATTTTACCACATTATGTTGCGACCCTTAGGAAGCAACATTGAGTTTGGACACGAAGAAAAGACAGAGTTTTGTCCTTTACTCCTTCGTGAACTTCGTGCTCTTCGTGGTAAAAAAAAAGGCTTAGTATGTATCCAGAAATAATCATTGGTAATTATATTTTTAGAGGCGAAGGGCTATTAACCTTTCTTGCAGCAGTAGGTTGCTTTATCCATTTATTTTTCTTCCTTGTTCCTAAATCCGGTTACTCTAGAATCACCTTTGTAAATGGATTTATATTTACTTTTGCGATTGGCATGATTGGAGAAGTAGTATTTCATTATTTGATCTGGGACTTTGAAGCATTCAGAGACGATCCCGAAATTATAATTACAAAAGGTTTTATGCAATTCTCCGGCAATTCAATATTAGGCGGAGTGTTTGGAGGCTTTTTAGGAGCATGGTTTTACTGTAAGCTATTTGGTCTTAATTATTTTCATTTCTTCTCTAGTTTTTTAATTGCTCTTCCTTTATGGATGGGACTTGGAAGATCAGCCTGTTTTTTTAATGGGGATGCATATGGTGTTCCTACCAAATCAGTTTTCGGAATGACCTTCTCTGAGAAAAGTAATTCATGGATGAGTGATTGGAGTGAACAGTCATTAGTCTATCTAGCAAGCGAAAAACCGCTTACCGAAATCGAAAAGATATTTAGCGAAAAATACGGACTGCACCTAAAAGACATCCCCATTCCTGATAAATTGGATAAATACAAAAAAGAAGGCTATTCAACATTAGCCGATTTACAAAATTTTTATCCTCCTAACCAACCTTTTAATGCACGATCCCTTTATGATAAGGGGCTATACCCATTCCCGACAGTCTATCCGAAAGTCCACCCAACACAGCTTTATGAAATGTTTTCACTTGTAATTTTATTTTTTGCTATGAAATTTATTTCCAGACAGAAATGGGCAGAGCAAAGAGTGTTATTTATATTCTTTATTCTATATGGAATGAATCGATTTTGGATTGAATTTTTTAGATCGGACAAAAGCCCTGGCATATTAGGATTAACCGGTGCGCAGTTGCTTTGTTTGGGATTCATGCTAGTTGGAATTACAAGTTATGCTTATTATACTTTAAAATGGAAGAAAACAGGGATGCCTGAAGTAGTATTAAAATGAATTTCCAAGAAAAACTTTACTCATTTTCAAAAATGATATGGAGTAAGCTTCAAAACTTGCCACCTCTGATTCGAAATTCATTCATGACTTGCTTTCTATTCACAATCGCTCTTCCCGGGTATATGGTAATTAGCTACGCTGTGGATACTAGCAATTCGCCTTCCCTCGCTTTTTTCTTGGATGATAAAATTCCTTTCGTTCCATGGACAATTGCGATCTACGATTGGATATACATTATCATATTTATTCCTTTGTTCACTGTAAGAGACATTCACCTTTTAAAGGCAGTAGCGAAAGCGTTTACATTTGTAATTTTAATTTCCCTTTCTGTATTTTTTTTATTTCCTGTGAAAATAGAAAGACCTGAGTTGACTAACCCAAAGAACTTCTTTGAATGGTGGGTTTGGATTAACTATGCATTAGATAAACCGACTGCATTATTTCCAAGTATGCATGTAAGCAATGCAATTCTTTCTGCCCTAGTAACAGTTCATTGGTCAAAGAAAATTGGATTTCCCGCTCTCCTATTATCATTTGCTATCAGCATATCTACATTAACCGTTAAGCAACATTTTATCGCAGATGTAATTGCCGGATGTATTCTTGCGGTTACTAGCTATTACCTTTTTATCAAACCCTATATAAATAATTCTACCAATTCAAATAAAGAGGAGGTTTTACTTCCTGAAAAATTTTCTCTGATTATTCCGCTCCTTGGATTTCTCGCCACTGGAATTCTCTTTTTAGTATACAAGGCTTTTTGGGCTAAATATCCTTAGCCACTACCGCATAACGCCTAACAATCTTCGCATTTAGAAATTCCATAATCGCATTCATCGGCTTGTTAGTATCGAGTATCCAAGTTGTCTGAAAAGATTGGTATTTTTGCGGCGGTTTTCTTCCTTCATTAAAACTTTTTTCCAATAGAATAAGCTCTAACCCTTTATTTCTAAATTCTTTTTTTACTCCGAGTAAAATGATAGAGCCTCGATTGATTTTTCTATAATTCCACAATAATTTTATAAATCCGAAAGGAAACAGTTTACCATTTCTAATTTTAACTAATACCTGATTGATATCGGGAAGAGAAATGAGAAAGCCAACCATTTCTCCTTGTCTCTCCAATATGTAAATAAACTTTGGGTCTGCAAATAATCGAAACTGCTCTGCCATAAGATCTATTTCTCCCGAAGTCATAGGAATGAATCCCCAATTTTCACTCCATGCGTCATTGTAGATTTCAAGAATGGGATTTAACTCACTACGAAGTTTCTTCATCTCAATGTTTCGCAACGTAAATATATCACCTGCAAATTTTTGAGCACGCTCTGACATTTTCTTAAATTTTTCAGGTAATGTTACATCCATCGGACATGCATAAGATAAAAGTCCTCTACTCTGAGCATAACCGAGAGTATTCAACAACTGCGGATAATAAGGCTTAGTATACTTCAATAGCAACACTGGAGAAGAATCAAAGCCTTCCGTTAAAAAACCAATTTCATGATTCGTATTAAAATCCATGGGTCCAATTACATTTGCAATTCCTCGAATCTTACACCAATCTTCTACAGCCTGCATGAGAGCAGCGGCGACTTCGGAATCATCTTCCGATTCGTAAAAGCCAAAAAAGCCCTGGCGAGTCTTATAATGAGTATTCCATATTTCGTCTTCGTGAGCGGTTACTCTCCCTACTACTCTATCTCCTCGCAATGCGAGAAAGTATTCTACCTTTGCATGAGAGAAGTATGGATTCTTTTTGGGATTAAAAAAATCTTGTCTTTCGATTCGTAAGGGAGGCACCCAATGAATATCATCTCGATAAAGTTCATAAGGATAATCTATGAATGCATTCATTCCTTTCTTATCCGTTATTTTTTTTATACTTAAATTGCTATTTAGTAAATCATTCATTTATCACAGTGTATTTCAATGCTAAATTGAGGAAAGTAAATTATGAATTTACTTTACTTTTAGCAGTTACGTAGCGGCTATTTATCTGTAAACTGCTAAAAACAGAATAAGACTTAATGACATCGAATCGTAAATAAATTTCTTTTGCTAACAAATGAGTAATCCTTATCGAGTGCCTTTCCGAAAATATATTGATATCTAAAGGGGCTTTGAATGCATTTCAATCGAATAACAAAACTTTATATTGTTCTATCCAGTATTTTCCTTACATTTTTACTGATGGCGGAGCTAACAGGAAGTAAACTCATTACTACGTTTGGTTTTGTGATGACGATGGGTGTGATACCTTTTCCGATAACGTTTATAGTGACAGATATTCTAAACGAATTCTATGGAAAGAAAGGAGTTAGGTTCACTACATTTCTTGGGATGGCGATGATTCTGCTTGCCTATTTTTTGATTGTGATCGATTTACAAATACCGGCTAATAGCATTTCTCCCGTAGATGATGTTTCTTTCCAAAAAGTATTTGCAAACTCTGGACTTGTTATCATTGGATCGATTACAGCGTATTTAATTGGACAACTCATTGATATTCAGATATTTCACTTTATCCGCACAAAAACAGGTGGCAAGCATGTGTGGCTAAGGGCAACGGGCTCTACTGTCATTTCGCAACTGATTGATTCTTATGTTGTAATCTTTATCGCATTTGGAAAATATGAGCCGACTACTCTCTTCGGGCTTCCTTTTTATTCGTTAATCAACACCCCAACTTTGGTTAGCATTTCTACTACTAACTTTGTTTATAAACTTTGCATCGCCATTCTTTTGACACCACTCATTTACCTTTCGCATTCTCTAATTGAGCGCTATCTTGGTGACGAAATGATTCATTTACATCATCGCGATTAAAAGAGTTAAAACGAATCTCATTTTATACTTCTCAAACATTTTTAATACAGAAAATAAAATCTAATTGTAAAATAACTATGAATACTGACAGTTGGAAATATTGGAATTTATTATGAATAGTGAATTTGAAGTTTTTAAGAAATCTCTCGAGACTGTAGACAGTATACCATCCTTAACCGGCGAAAGTATTGAATTATACCTTTCTGAAATTGAATTACATTCTGATGGAGGTAGTCTCAAACCTACTATTCTGATAATTGATGACGATTCTAAAATTAGAGAATCACTCCAAGCCTCCCTTGGGAAAAAATACAATTTAGTTTTATGTGCGAGTGGAGAAGAAGGAATTGAACAAGTAAATGCTTCTACCTTTTGTGTTATCTTAGATGTAAAGCTAAATGGTAAAAATGGATTTGAAACATTTGTAGAAATCAAAAAAAAATTTTTAAACTTACCAATTATTTTTCATTCAGCCTATGAAGATATTAAGAATCCATATGACATTATGAACGACTATCACCCATTTGCCTACGTTGTAAAACAAGGAGATAGTAGAGAGTTACTTGATACTCTTGCAGTGGCTGTTGTGTATTATCTGCAAATCAATAAAAATATTTTACTCATAAAGCAACTTCAGAAGATGAATCAAGAGCTAGAAAAATCAAAGAAGAAATACAAAGACTTAGTCGAAAACTCTTTAGATATTATTTTTGCTCTAGATGCGGAAGGAAATATTCAATCCATTAACCGCGCAGTCTCTAATATTTTAAAATACAATGTGAAAAGACTTCCCGGTAAAAAATTCACAGATTTAATTTATAAAGCTGCGGAGGCAAATCAAATTAGCCTCAATGAAAAAGTATTTCAAGAAAACTTTCACAATCTAATCGAATCTCAGGGACAGGTCTCTTTCAATTGTGATATGGTTACAGATTACGGTGAACCAATAGAAATGCACCTTAAACTAAAATACATTCCGTCTGATGATAGCTTTGTAATTTTTGGGTCTGCCTTTAATATTGAAGATGATATTCTACTTCGTTTATGTGAAACAGAAAATCAGGTTTATAAAATTGGAAATTATTTGACACAGGTAGATTTTATCTGTAAGAGAGTATCGAAAGCATGTGCAAAGTATTTGGATAACGAAGTAATTTTAGAACTAAAACTTTGTCTAAAAGAACTCCTTGTGAACTCAGTCGAGCATGGGAACCTGGGAATCAGTTTTGAAGAAAAATCAGAATCACTGGCTAATGATGAGTATTTCCAAATTTTAATCGATAGACAAAAAGACCCGAAAAACATTTCTAAAAAGATTAGCGTTGAGTATTCACTCCTTCCTGATCGAGTAGAATTTCGCATAACGGATGCAGGCGATGGATTTGATCATCAGAAAATGCTATCTCGACCTAAGAATGATTTGGCTCTTGTTCAAATTGGTCACGGAAGAGGAATTATGATGGCTCGCGAATTTTTTGATAAAATTGAATTCAATGAAAAGGGTAATTCCGTTTATCTTGTGAAAAATTTTAAATAGATTTCTTGCTCTTTGCAAATCGTTTAATTCTAAACCAAGCCTTTGTTGTTATGAAAGAAATAAACAATAAAGGATAAAGACAAATTAGCCAGACAGTTAGATAATTATACTTACTACTAGATTTAATAGAGCGGCTAAAGTATTTTAGCCAATGCTTATAAACCGATTTCCATTTTTGCTTTCGAAGAGAATAAATATTTACCTCATACTTCGTATCGTTTTTTTCTACTAAAAAATATTCCAAATGTTTATTGGAAGTAACAAATTGATACCCCTCATGACTATCGAAATACATTTTGAAGTTATAATAATCTTGAACCATGACCAACAATTGGTTTTTATACTTTTTCCATTTCTGATTTAACGCAACAAAGTCTTTAGATTCAGTTGCATTCCGAAGAACCGTGTGCACTTCCTCTTTTAGAGAATTATTATAATTAACCTCTTCTATCTTAATATCGCTTTCCAAATATTCATAATGAATTCCACCCAGAATATAAATGGAGCATAATGTGATTAGCAAAGCATAGCCCCAATTAGAATAATGAAAAGATTTAAAGTGCCAGAAAACTTTTGCGATTCTATGGCACCTAGTGAATCCATTTTGCTTTCTCATAGTATTTTCAGCAGACTAAATGAAATTGAGCCAATGTCAAGTTTTTCTAAGAATAAACTAAGCCTTCTGTCCTTTCTTTCTTAAACTTGCTAGCAAATTCCAAGACATCAGAAATTGCTAATTCCCTTCCGATTTCATCTGAATATTTTTTTAAGATTGGCTGCAAATCACTAATTTCGCGATCACTAAGATAAAATCCTTTTTCGGAAAGAATCGACTTGATTGCTCCTCCACCTGACTGGCTAGTGAATGTTATCCGGTGTCCATCTTCTCGACCAATTACACTCGGGTCAATAGCACCATAAGCAGATTTTTTTAAATGCTTTGTTTTATTGACTCCATCCTGGTGAATTCCACTTCGATGGGCAAATACATCACTGCCAATCAAAGGAGCTTTTTCATGGATCGGAATTCCTGACATTCTAGAAACCAAAGTTGCTGTTGGAAAAATTTCTTCCATATTCAAATCAACTCTCTCTCCACAATTATAAAGCGCACAGGCAACTTCAAACAAATTGGTATTACCCGCTCTCTCCCCTAATCCATTTAAGGAAGTCTCTATTTGAGTAACTCCTTTAAAAAAACTTTCTACTGTAGTTGCCGTTGCCATTCCTAAATCATTGTGCGTATGGACTGAAATGATAGCATTGCCCGTTAACGAATTTACAACTTGCTCAATCATATCCAAAAAAATCATTGGACGATAACGCTCGACTGTATTGGCAAGGTTAATTACATCTGCACCCGCATCAATTGCCGCTTGAAAAACTTTTATCGCAAAATCAACAGTATCCAGACAATCGCCAAAATGTTCTCCACTAAACTGAACCGTTCCCCTATCGCCTGCTAATTTGCGTGCATATTGGACTGCATCTTTCACGTTAGCGACGACTTGTTCGTTTGAAATTTTCAACATATTTTCAATAGCAAAAGAACTAACGGGGTAAACAATGTGTAACCGTGACTTAGCGGCATGTCGAATCGCGTTCCAGGATATTTCGATTTCTTGTTTCTTAGCTCGCGAAAGACTCGATATAACAATATTGTCTGGCGCAATCTTTGCTAAGTATTCGCAGGATTTAAAATCGCTTTCGCTAGCAGAAGCAAAGCCTACTTCAATGGCGTCTACTCCCAACTTTACGAGTTGATGAAAGATAATTTCTTTCTCTTCTAAATTCCAGGGTTTTCGTAAAGCTTGGTTTCCATCACGCAATGTGACATCATAGAAAAAGGGTTTCCGATTTGTAAAATGTTTGTTCATGTTTGTTCTCCTTGTATTCATTCGCTCATTCCTGGAAGGGGCTAACGTTTACGGAAGATTATCCACAAACAAAAAAGCCCGCTCCGGCTGGAGTGGGCTTTTCTCTTTTCACAAGTCTATGCTCACGCCAACCTACATAAGTAGTGGAAGGAGGAGCAGCGTTGTGAAGAATTTTTGAATCATAGAAATACAGTCGGAAAGAATGATTTTTTTGTCAATAAAAATTTTAGTTACTTCCCGTTAGCTTCGATAAATAAGAAGTATGGAATACGAAATTTACAAAAAAAGAATAAAGAAAGTTCAATCCCAACTAAAAGACGGCGAGACATTACTCTTGTTTGCCGCTACTCACCTCATACGTAACCGCGATGTAGAATATAAATTCAGACAGGACTCCGATTTTTTTTATTTAACTGGAATCACTGAGCCAGATGCAATTTTAGTTTTGAAAAAAAATTATTCTTCTCTTTTCGTATTACCAAAGGACAAAGACAAAGAAATCTGGACAGGGATCCGAATAGGAAAGAAGGAAGCAAAAAGAATCCTCTCCCTAGACGAATCATTTGAAACAACCCAATGGAACGACAAATCAGTTGAACTTCTTACCAATACTTTTACTCTATTCCATTTCTTTGGAAAGGATAAAGAGCGAGATAGCGGCATAATAGCAGTATGCGATCATCTAAACAAGCGCTCTAGAATCGGACAATACGGACCTCATCGAATTGAAATTCCAGATTTTCTACATGAAATGCGCATGATTAAATCAAAAGAAGAAATTCAATCCATCGAAGAATCTGTTAAGATTACAATGGAAGGTCATCTCGCTCTCTTTCAAGAAACAAAGCCCGGTATGTATGAATATGAACTCGAAGCAATTCTAGAAAGAGAATATTTAAAACGAGGAGCCTGGGGTGGCGGATACGGTCATATAGTCGCAACGGGTGCGAATGCGACTATCCTACATTATACTTTTAATAATTGCAAAATCAAAAAAGGGGATCTACTCCTAATTGACAGTGGAGCGGAAAAGAATTATTACACAGCGGATGTAACAAGAGTCTATCCCGCCGATAAAAAATTCACAGCCGCACAGCGCGATGTCTACGAAGTTGTTTTAGATGCACAAAAAAGAGCTATCACGAATACAATCGCGGGCAAACAATTCTTATCCGTTCACGAAGAAACAGTTCGAGATCTTTGCATTGGGTTAAAATATTTAAAACTAATTAAAGGCTCTGTTGAATCAGTAATGGAAAAAGGAGACTATAAAAAATTCTATATGCACAAAACAGGTCACTGGCTTGGAATGGATGTGCATGATGTCGGCAAATACTTTCAAAATGGAGAAAGCCGCAAATTAGTAGATGGAATGGTTACAACCGTTGAGCCCGGACTTTATTTTGATCCAAGCGATAAGTCTATTCCAAAGCATTTTCGTGGTATAGGAATTCGTATCGAAGACGATATTTTAGTCAACGGGAAAAAACCGATTAACCTCACCTCTTCTATTCCAAAAGAGGTAGAAGAAATTGAAGCCATTAGACAAACTGCATTTTAGCATTCAATCCCAAGGGGTAACAATGATTTCCCGCTGTTCTTTCATCCAATTCACGGTTTCATTGAATCTATCATCATAAGAAAAACTATTATGGTTTTGTTTTCTTTTAGAAGGCGAACCAAATTGACTCAGTGTTTCTTTTTCTAAGAGATATGCTTCAATGGAACTCCAGATAAATTCTAAGAATCGCTTATGGTAAATACATTTTATCCGAATTCGATTGAACCCGCCACGACAAATTCTCTGAATGTCTTCTAAACAATCTAATGCAACACGAATTCTTTCTGGAATTTCAAAGTAATTCTTATTTAAAATCTCATCCTCTACCAGTTTTTGTAGGTAAAGAAAATTATAATATCTATGGCAAACCCGATAGAGCAATTCATGTTCTTGAATCGGCTTCATTTGATTTAAGATTTCAGCAGATTGCATCAGGAATAATGTGCGTTTGTCGCTAAATAGTGAATGGTAACTTCCTTCATAGTCACTCATACTTTTATTTCCTGCATAGTATAAATCTAAGAGTCGAACCGTTTTTCGTAAGTTTGAATCCTTTTCTTTTTTTTCAGAGGTTAATTCCTTTAATTCTCTAATGCACTCTTCTACTTTCACAAAGGATATTTCTCGAATTTTCTCTTTTAAGCTTGCCTCAATCTTAGATAATTCTGTTCTATGCCCTAAAGCACAAAGCCAGGAATAATATGTTAAATAAAAGACAGATCGATATACCCTTTCGTAAATATTCAGCCTATTATCAATTTTTGTATACAGTTCCTGATAATTTTTTTTAATCAGATTTAAATTTGAATTCGGGCATAAAATAAGATGAATGTTTTTAATTGCATGTGCAATTGGTAAATCTACATTTACCTCTTCCTTTTGAAAATAATCTAACACATTATTTTTTTCATCGACTTCCGTCTTCTTAATTTCATAGAGTCTTATCCACTTGTCCCAATATGGTTGCTTTTTCTTTTCTTTCAATACTTCCAACTTCATTTTAATCAAGCTTTCTTTACTATCCTGGTCTCTATAAAATGGAAGTAGCATGGAAAAATAATCTACATAAATTGAATCTGAATGAAGTATATAACGAATTGCCTCTACATAATTTGCAGGAATTCGTTTTTGACTCATTTCTTTTTTCACAGATGAATCTGAATTCCCAATTAGGACACTAAGCAGCAAATATGTTTTTTCTTTATTTATTCCAAATTTGGAAGTCGATTCAAATAGAATATTCGCATACTGCTTGTAATTCGCTTCTTGTAATCCCATGCGGGCATTTGATTTACTTTTCATTTCCACTCCTATTAAAATTTTTTTTAATTTGAAAAATTATGGGGTACATTCTATACCCTTTTTATATTCCAACAGAGCCTGCAAATCTCTCTTTAGTAATTTACAATTGAATTCCTACTGCAAATACTCAACCAAAAAAGTTTAGGAGAGTCTTATGAAAATAAAACAAATTACAGTTGTAATGTTACTAATTGTAAATTTATTTCTAATTGAATGTAGCACACGTGTTGGAGATTTCACAGTAATTTCTACTCGAAACTCAAACGTGAAAAATTGGAAGAGAGCACCGGAGCGAGTAGAAGGATATAGTTGCAGTTGGTGGTTATTGTTCTTCCCAATAAAAAAATGGGACATGAAAGATGCAATAGAAGATGCCATCGACACATCTAACAATGCCACAAAAGCAAAAGGTATACAATCGGAATCTTTACTCGATGTAAAACTGACGACTTCTTGGTTTTCAATTTTGTTCGTAACAAGATCATGCCTCTACGCAGAGGGAACACCTTCAGATAGTTGGTATAAAACGGAAGAAAGAGAAGATCAAATTAAGAAATGAACAATATAGGAGAATATACTGTGAAAACAATTATTTTAATCTTAACATTCACATTCATAACAGTGAATAGTTATGCGCAAGCAAAAAGACAAGGAATGGACTATCAAGCATTCTCTTCTTTAAAAGAGAATATGAAAAGTTCTATAGATTCATATAAGATAGATATGCTAAACGATTTAAATTCCGAAACCTACACTTGTCAACAAGTGAAGGAAATCTTAGATTTAATGAGCATAGGAAGTTATCGGGTCGATGCTTTTAAGATACTTTCTACAAAAATTGAAGACTCTGAAAATAAAAGTGTCATCATGTCGTCTTTTCAAAATGATATCGCAAGTTATAAATCGGATGCTTATAAAATTTATAACTCTATCAAGGTAACAAAGAAAAAAGAAGTCATCGAGGATACAAATGCTTCCTTATCAGGAAAAGTTGCCTTGATAAAAAAAACAAGTCATTGTGCAAACGATGAAAAAACTTTTACAATGGATGATAAGGTTATATTTTCCTTTAGTGCAAATAAAGCAGTAGAAGCAACAAGTTTACAAATATGGATTTCAGAATGCAAGAATCAAAATGATCAATCCTGTTATACTCCGTTTTCAAAAAGCGCAAAAGATATATTACCCGATTGGACAGGATTCAAATATGAAAATCCAATTTCACTAAAACAACTTCTTAGCAATGAAGGAAATAATTCCGTGCCTACTCGTAATAACTGGTATCATTTCGCAGTGATCATAAACAATAAAATTGTAGGAGAAAAAGTATTTCAAATTTATAAAACATGTGAGTAATTCTTAGATACAGTTTTGTTTTTTATACTGAATTCCATTTTTTTATGTGGATAACGTGCGTTACTTTGTCGAATATTGTCTTATGAAAATACTAAAAGTAATTCATGGTTATCCACCTTTATTCAATGCAGGTTCCGAGGTATATAGCCAAACACTTTGCAATGAATTGAGCAAAGAAAATGAAGTATTTGTTTTTACAAGAGAAGAAAATCCTTACTTGCCAGAGTTTTATTTAAGGGAAGAACGAATTTCAGAAAAATTAAGTATCAATTATATCAATATTCCGCGAGGAAAAGACGGGTTTCGTCACGCGGGAATGGATGATGTCTTTAATATTTTTGTTCAAAAAGTAAACCCGGATATTGCGCATATCGGTCATCTAAATCATTTGTCTACAGGTTTTGTAGATATACTCTATGAAAATCAAATCCCGATTGTTTATACTCTTCATGATTTCTGGCTAATGTGTCCACGGGGGCAATTTTTACAGACTAATTTTGGAAATAGCGATTACTATCAATTATGCGATTCACAGGAAGATAGAAAATGTGCAACCAATTGCTACAATGCTTATTTTTCAGGGCATAAAGATTCTTTAGAAAAAGAAATTCAAAATTGGACTGATTGGATTGCTTTAAGAATGGAGGAGACTCGTTCGATTTGCGAAAAAGTTTCTCTATTTATTTCTCCTTCGCTATACCTTAAAGATAGATTTATAAAAGATTTTTCTATTCCAGAGAATAAAATTCTACTTCTAGATTATGGATTTAAACTAGAAAGATTTAAAAAGTTTTACAATTATAAAGTAAAGACATTTACATTTGGTTATATTGGAACACATATTCCAGCAAAAGGAGTTAACTTACTATTAGACGCTTTCTTAAAAATTGAAGATGAAGCTATTTTAAAAATATGGGGAAGAGACAATGGTCAAAGCACAAAGGCTTTAAAAGAAAAAGCAAAACTTTCTAAGAATAAAATAGAATTTCTAGGAGAATATAAAAATGAGAACATCGCCAAATCAGTGTTCGGCGAAATAGATTGCTTGGTTGTTCCTTCTATTTGGATGGAAAATTCTCCTCTAGTAATTCATGAAGCTCAGCAATCTAAAATTCCTGTCATTACTGCTGATGTAGGTGGAATGAAAGAATTTGTAGCGGATAATGTTAACGGCATACTTTTTAAACATAGAAATGTATTGTCTCTAAAAGAGAAAATGGAAAATGCAATTAATAGTCTATTCACAATGAAAGATTTAGGTAAAAAAGGTTATCTTTTCTCTGACACCGGAGATATTCCATCTATTGAAGAGCATGTAGATGAACTTTTATTAACTTATTATCACCTAGTTAATTATAAATTAAAAGGCTAAGAAATATTTTAAATAATGAGTTCATTAAATAAACTTTTTAGAATCACAATCGATACAAATCCAGAAGACTGTAACCTACACTGCATTATGTGCGAAGAACATAGTGAATATAGTAATTTTATAGCAAATCTTAAGAAAGAAACTGGAACAAGTATGAGAAGAATGCCAATAGCGTGGTTAGAAGCTATTTTTCAACAGGCTAAAGATTTAGGGGTAACAGAAATTATCCCTTCAACCATGGGAGAGCCCCTTCTCTATGCTGGATTTGAAAGTATTCTATCGCTCTGTCACAAGCATTCCATTAAATTAAACCTAACAACAAATGGAACGTTTCCCAAAAAAAGTATAGAAGAATGGTCTAAACTTCTAATTCCAATTTGTTCTGATATTAAAATCTCATGGAATGGCGCCACAGCGAATACTTCTGAAAAGATTATGAAAGGAATTTCTTTTGAAAAGAATTTATCCAAACTAAAAAAAGTTATAGAATACAGAGACGAGTATTTCAGAACGAATTCTTATTATTGTAGAATCACATTACAGCTTACATTTTTAAAAAATAATATGCACGAACTTTCCGACATAATTAAATTAGCCGCTAGTCTAGGCGTCGATCGACTAAAAGGTCACCATCTCTGGGCGCATTTCGATGAGATAAAGAATTTATCCATGAAAGCGAACATAGAAAATAGAAACCAATGGAATGAATTCGTCAAAGAAGCAAACGAGATAGTAAATACTTATCTAAAACCAAACCAAGAAAAAGTCTTACTTGAAAATATCATACCAATACGAGAAGATGTAGGACATGAAATTCCAGCTCATTACAATTGTCCGTTTCTCGAAAGAGAATTATGGATTTCTGCGACGGGAAATATATCTCCCTGCTGTGCACCGGATACTTTGAGAAAATCTCTCGGTGATTTTGGCAATATACAAAATCAAACTCTTACGGAAACTTTAAACAGTAGCACATACCAAAATATTGTAGAGAATTATAAGTCTTATCCGCTCTGTCAAATTTGCAATATGAGAAAACCATGAATTGGGAAGATTTTGAAATTACCCCTAGTCGCAATAATTTTACTTACAATGGCTTTAAGATATTTAAAGAAGATTTTATCGAAGTCCTTGAGTTCCAATCACCTGGAATAGCTGCTGTGAAAACGGAGAATGGCTGGTTTCATATTCAGTCGGATGGTAGTATAATCTATACAAAAGTCTATGAAAGAGTATTTGGATTCTATTTCAATCGTGCGGTTGTAAAAGAAAAAGATATTTATTACCATATTGGCTTAGATGGATTAGCTGCATATGAAGATAGATTCTTTTGGTGTGGAAATTTTCAGGAGAAAGTTTGTGTAGTTAAGGACTTTAATAACAAATACTTTCACATCGATTTAACTGGCAATAGGCTTTATCAGGAAACATATCTCTATACAGGCGATTTCAAGGAGGGCATTGCATGTGCTTGTGGAGAGGAAGGAAGATATACTCATATTGATAAAAAAGGAAATCTACTTCACAATAAATATTTTAGACTACTCGATATTTACCACAAAGGATTTGCAAGGGCAAAAGATGAGGAAGGTTGGTTTCATATAAACAGAAACGGAAATTCAATTTATAATACTCGGTTTTCTTTAATAGAACCTTTCTACAATGGATTAGCATTTTGTATCACCCCAGAAGGTAAACAAGCAGTTGTTGATGAAATGGGAAATGTGAGATTACTTTGATGAATAGGTAAACGAATTCAATGCAACATTTTTGACTTGACCTAAAAAGCTTAGTTTGAAATTCTACTTTGTTCTTAGGATGCATGAAACTATGGAAAAAGAAGAGTTCTTAAGACTAGAAGCAACTAAAGAGGGAAACAATTTTCGACTGCAATTGTTTTTTGCCACTGATGAAAGAGGAATAGTATATCGCGTGACATCTGTTTTGCACGCCAATAACTGGAATATTCTCGGGGCTAATATTCGTAGTCTCGAAAATGGGCAAATCGAAGACGAATTTTTAATTCATAACTCATCCGATGCAATTCTCGACAGAGAAGAATTAGACAAATTAAAGAATGAAATGCAACAACTTTTTCGAGATGAGATTTCAATTGCTTCTTATATGATTAAGAAAGGAAGAAAAGCAAGCTCGGAAAGGGGAAATTCGACTGCAAAGATTAGTTTTGAAAATGTGGCTAATCAAGATTTAACCAAACTAAGAATTCAGACTAGAGATAGATCAGGACTTTTGTGTGATATAGCTCGAATGCTTTATTTGGAATGTATGGATATTCTCTCTGTGCAAGCAAACACTAGAGGAGAGGAAGTCGATGATATTTTTGAAATTAAATCTGAATCAGGACATAGCCTGGAAGAATCTATGCAAACAAGGCTTGTTAGAAATTTAAAAAGCATTTTGTGATAATCACACAAAATGCTTTTTACATTGATTTATTGTTTCGCTGGAGCTGGTGTTGTATTCGTAGGAGCTGTTGGAGCTACCGGTGCTGCATTCGTTGGAGCAGAATTTGTGCTCGTAGGATTAGCAGTATTATCCGCAGGTTTTGTATCATCCTTGCTAGGAACGATTTCAGAAGAAGGAATCTGTGTTTCTAAAATTACCTCTTCTTTTTTTGCGAATAAAAAAGAGAGTAGAAGTGATAACACGATAAAAGATATCGCAATCACTCTAGTAGCCTTTGTAAGAACATCTGCACTGGAAGAACCAAACGCTGTTTGACTCGCACCACCCATCATTCCACCAAGACCACCACCTTTACCAGCTTGCACTAATACTAAAAGTATTAGAAAGAAGCAAGCAATCACAAAAAAAACTAAAACTGTTCCGATTAAAAATCCCATAGTGTTACCAATTTCTTAGAAGTAAGCTTCAAGTCAAGCGATATGAGTTTAAAGAAGTGCTAAATACGAATCCCATTTCTGACTCGCACCACCAACTAAACCACCATCGATATTTGGTTTTTCCATTAGCGATTTTACATTATCCGGCTTCACGGATCCACCATAAAGAATGGAAATGGATTCGCTGATGTTTGCGTCATAGAGGGAAACTAATTCTTTACGAATGAAAGCATGCACCTCTTCTGCTTGCTCAGGAGTTGCAACTTTTCCAGTTCCAATCGCCCAAACCGGCTCATAGGCAATGATTACTTTCTTCATATCCTCAGCAGATACTCCCTTTAATCCTTCAACTACTTGGCGCTTCACAACGTCAAATGTCTTGTTAGCCTCTCTTTCTTGAAGAGTTTCCCCAATACAAAAAACAGGAACGAATCCCGCTTTCAAAATAAAATGAATTTTCTGATTTAAAAAAGCATCTGTCTCTCCGAGAAACTGTCTTCTCTCTGAGTGACCTACAAGTGCATGAGAAATTCCAAGGTCTTTTAATTGGTCTGTAGAGGTTTCACCTGTGTAAGCCGCTAATCCAGAAGGATAGATATTCTGTGCTCCAACAAGAACAGAAGTTCCTTTTAAAATTTCAGTCACTTTTTGTAAGTGAACAGCAGAAGGAAATACTAAAAGCTCTAAGTTAGTTTGCTTTGAGCTTAAACCTTTTTTGATTCCTTCTGCAAGCTCTGTAGCTTGCGCGAGGTTCAAATTCATTTTCCAATTTCCAGACATGATTTTCTTGCGCATTGATTAATCCTTGTTATTCTTAAGTAGTGCGGCTACACCCGGTAAGGTCTTGCCTTCTAAAAATTCGAGAGAAGCTCCGCCACCAGTAGAAATATGTGTAATTTTATCTTCTACTCCGGCTTTGTTAATTGCGGCAATGGAATCTCCACCGCCAACTACTGATTTTGCGTTAGACTTAGCAATTGCCTTTGCAATCTGAATCGTTCCATTCGCAAATTTATCCATTTCAAAAACACCCATAGGACCATTCCATAGAATCGTTCCCGCGGATTTAATAATTTTTTCGTAAGCAGATACTGTCTTTGGTCCAATATCCATTCCCATCCAACCACTTATGATACCCATTTTATCGACTGTTTTTGTTTTTGCTTTTTCACTAAACGAATCAGCAATTATATGATCAATTGGAAGTTGAAAATCTACATTCTCGTAAGCTGCTTTATCAATAATTTGAAAAGCTTGTGATTCGAATTCTTTTTCTACGAGGGAAGATCCAACAGGAACAGCGCGAGACTTAAGAAAAGTATAAGCCATTCCACCACCAATTAACATTGTATCTACTTTGTTAAAAAGATTTTTTAAAATTTTTATTTTACTAGAAACCTTGGCTCCGCCAATGATTGCAACGAAAGGCTTTTCCGGTTTTGTAATCAATCCACTGAGCATTTCGATTTCTCGATACATTAAGGTTCCTGCATAGGAAGGCAGAAAGTGCGTAATTCCTTCGGTTGATGCATGGGCTCTATGTGCAGCGCCAAACGCATCATTGATATAAATGTCAGCTAGTTGAGATAGCTTCTTAGCAAACTCCGGGTTATTCTCTTCTTCTTCTTTATGGAAGCGAAGATTTTCCAAGAGCAAAACTTCTCCATCTGCTAGATCATTTGAACTTTTTTCTACATCTGCTCCTACGATATGGTCAGAAAACTTCACAGGCTTATTTAGAATAGCCGCAAAGGCTTCGTGCACAGGTTTCATAGAATACTTAGGATTCACCTGTCCATCGGGTCGTCCTAAGTGACTTGCTACAATGAGTTTTGCCCCTCTGTTCAAAAGAAGTTCTATTGTAGGAAGAGTTTTTACTATTCGAGTTGTATCTCCGACCTTTCCATTTTCGAGAGGGACATTGAAGTCCACTCTCAAAAAAACTCTCTTCCCTTTAACGTCTATATTTTCTATTCGGGGTAAATTCATCTTATCCTTTTTTTACCATATATCTAATCAAATCAACAACTCTATTTGAATATCCCATTTCATTGTCATACCAAGAAACGAGTTTGAAGAAATTTGCATTTAACTCAATACTAGCATCTGCATCGAAAATAGAAGAAAGAGGATCGCTTGTAAAGTCATTGGAAACAACTGCTTCTTCTGTGTATCCAAGAATTCCTTTCAAACTTCCTTCAGAAGCTTCTTTCATTTTTTGTTTAATTTCTTTAATAGAAGTTGGTTTTACTGTTTTAACAGTTAAGTCAACAACAGATACGTCAGGAGTTGGAACTCTAAACGCCATACCTGTTAATTTTCCGGCTACTTCAGGAATACAAAGACCTACAGCTTTTGCAGCCCCAGTAGAAGAAGGAATAATATTCTGAGCTGCCCCTCTTCCTCCACGGAAGTCTTTTTTAGAAGGACCATCTACAGTTGGTTGAGTAGCTGTCATTGCGTGAACAGTTGTCATTAAACCTTCTGAGAAACCAAAATTATCTAGAACTACTTTTACGATAGGAGCAAGACAGTTGGTTGTGCAAGAAGCATTGGAAACAATGTGCTCTGTTGCAGGATTGTATTTGGATTCATTCACACCTAAAACGTAAGTAGGAATGTCTTTGTCTTTTGCTGGAGCAGAGATGATTACTTTTTTAGCACCTGCTGTTAGGTGTTTTCCAGCGCCTTCTTTATCTGTAAATCTACCAGTAGATTCGATTACATATTCAACGCCCATTGCTTTCCACGGAAGCTTTTCAGGCTCTTTTTCAGCTAAGCATCTAATTTTTTTTCCATTGATGATGATATTTTCTGCATCATGCTCTACAGTTCCTTTGAATTTACCGTGAGTTGAATCATATTTGAATAGGTAAGCTAAATTGTCAGGTGTTACCAAGTCATTGATTGCCACAAATTCTAAATTGGGATCTTGTAAACCAACACGGAGAACGAGTCTCCCAATTCTGCCAAAACCGTTAATTGCAATTTTTGTCATTTAAATGCTCCTCTAATCTAATTTTTTCAAAAAAATTAGAATTTTATTTCTATCTGATAACAAGGTAATTTTGCTATTTCTATGAGTCAAAAAGTAAAATTAGAAAAAATAAAAATTATTCTATTCTTTTTAGCATTCATTCGTATTATATAATGTATGAAGATAAAGATTTTACTTATTCTCTATCTCACCATGGCTTCTGTCCTTTTCTCGAATGAGAGGATGACGTATACATTCAAAACTCATAATTTCCGAATTGAATTGCCAACCCATTGGGAATTAACGAAATCTCTCGCCGATCACAAGCATAAACCAATTCTAGTTGCTTCGAGCGAAGAAGATCGGATTCATTTAGAAATCTATGTCTTCCCTAGAGAAGCCCACGATCTAAAGCAAGGCTTCCTTCAAACTTTGAAAAATCTACAGCTCTGGGCAGAAAATTATACTAGCCTTGATAGGGAGGCAGAATTCCCACTCTACCACTTAGAAGGCTATTGGGCAAAAACAATGGGCTTCAAACAAAAACGAAAAACCTATGGTTATATCGTTTACGCAAGTGATGGTGTAAATCTATTCGTAATTCATGCTTACACGAATGCTGCCCTATTCCCTAAAAATTTTAAAACGATGAAAGATATTTTCAATGGGTTTACTTTAAATCGAAATTATAAGAATGAATGTTGTAATGAATGCACAATGCTTTTCCCTAATGACCAAGACCAATCCAGAACAAGTTGCGCCGATTATACGGAAACAGAAGAATGTATGATTTACTTTCAAAATAAACCACAGACAATTAGTCAATGTAGGTAATGGATGTTCTCTACAAAATGGTAAAATAGTATTGACTCAATTTACAGAGAATTCAAAATTAATTATGAAAACCCAAGTCAATATAAAACTCACCGCAATTTTACTATTAAACTTATTTATTTCCTGCATGTATCTACCTTCAGATAAAGAGAATACACTCAAAGGAAGTGAAGTCCTCGACCGCTTAAGAAATGAAGCTACTACAATTAACAATACTTACTTTACAACCAATTTAAAGAATTCACTTCCATTTAGGTCTTCTCATAGTCTTGGGATATTGGTATTTATGTTACCGAGTGTAATCTCTATTAACCCGAAGTTGAATTACGAAAAAGAAGGAGTAAATGATTGTATAAATAAAATTCGCACCATAGGTCTTCCTCTTGGAGGTGTGCCTACTCTTCTTAATTGCAATATAAAAGAAGCTGGTCTAATTGAACTAGGTCCGATTAGCACTGGAGGAAAATCAGCCAAGAAAAATGAGCTTCTTTTAAAAATACTTGCGCTACCGTAAGCGAATAAGATTAATTTTGCGCTCTTAATTTTGAATCAAAGTCTTTCATGGCTTTGTTTAAAGAAGGGGTTAATTGTTGTTCGTCGATAGAGAATTCATGCTTCCAGAGAATCTTTCCTGTTTCCATATCAATGTTGCGAATCGAAAATTCTAACGATGCATCATTACGATTTACTTCAATGACTTCCCCTAAAATAAGATTAGATGCATTGAGCATATTTCCAATTTTTACTTGGTCGGATGTGGTTAGTCCTGTTTGGGAAAGTTTTAATTCTTTTAGGATTTCGTCTAACTTCACTCTTTCGACGACTGTGTAATTCTTATTTACAAGAACTGTTTCCACTTTATCACGGATAGCATTTGCAACGGCAATGTCTTTTGAATATTGGTATTTGATTGGGAGAATCGCAATGCGAGAATGGCTTGTATTGTTTTTCTTTGCAGTTTGGGATATTGCTGAATCTGAAAATTTTCCAGCAGATAAATCTTCTAAGAAATCTTTCTCGAATCGATTGGCGATAAACTTTTGCGGATAATCAAACATATGAATAAAACTATGAGCGAAGGAATCATTTGGAATCAGGATTAGACTCATTGGTATACTGAGCCAGGAATTGTAGGCTCTTTCATTAATACTGTAATTGTATTCTCGTAGCAAATGTTGATTTGCCGCATCAAAGACTTCAATCTTCACATCAGCTTCAATTTTTTCGAATACAGGAATTATTCCCAATGTAAACATCCATAGAAACACAGTTGGGGCATATAGTAAATCATCTTTTACTTTTGTAGAATACTTTACATGCAAACCGGCTTGGTCTTGTATCTCAATGCAGCAACCGCGACGTAAATAATCATGAATAGCTCCTGAATTGTAACTAGTAGCAATACTATTATCCTTGCCCGATTTTTCCGCAAGGGGAAGCTTACTTTCTAAAGAAATTTTCTTTTTCTCTTTCCATTCCGGTGCTTCCTGTAATTTGATAGGCTGATTTCCAATTTGATAATGATGCAATGTGCAACTAATAGAGAAAAAGGAAACTAAAAACGCTGCGATTAATTTCATTTTTCCCATACGAAAATTCGAACAGCACTAATCTGCAAAAGGAAATTCGAGTGAAAAGTTAATGAAAACGCCTTTATTTGGCTCTATATGATTTTTAAGAGTACCCACGCGAACTTTTCCTTTATGATTTCGCAGAATTGTATCTACAGTGCAAAGTCCCAAACCAAAATCAAGTGTCGGAAAATTTTCGTATACATACCTGGAAAGTCGAAAGAAAGGTTCAAATAGAATGCTATGATATTCGGGCTGAATCCCATTTTTTTCTTTTCCATTTGGATCAGGAGTATTTAGAAAAGATACGATCATCTTGTCTTTAGAAAATTCATACAAGATAAATACCTTTGTGCCTTCATCAGAAAATTTGAATGCATTAATCAAAAGCTCTTGTATTGCTTTCTTCAAGTATTCGCTGTTAATAGCAAAGACTCTTTTCTCATCGGCACTTGCAAAATTCTTCGTTAGGACTACTGTATGGTTTCGAATTCCTTCGTATTTTGAAACAGTTTTCACTGCATCTTTCACAAGCTGATGAAAGTCAGCAGTTGTAATTTTTTCTTTTGGAAGCTCAGTATGATTTACTAGATCAATGTCAGCGATCGTATCAACTAATCGATTCAAAAATTCAGCATTGGCAAATAACATAGTCAAAAGTTTTCTCTTAACTATAAAATCATCTCCTTCTGGTTTTGCTGATTGCTTAATCATATCAATTAATGGAACTATTGCACCAATTCCAGAACCTTGTAATAGGCTAGTTTTAATTCCATCAATCAGACCTTTATCGGAATGCGCCAACTCTTTGGTAACCGTTTGTTCTTTAAATATATTCCAATTGAACTGATGCTCAAGACGAATCTCACGCTCTTTTTGAATATTTTCATTTACGATTCTAAGTTCTGCCAATTCAAAAGCCTTGTTGACTTTCATAACCAATTCACTTGCGGAAAAAGGCTTTATGATATAATCATGTGCTCCACTTTTAAATAGATCAATGATCGTTTTGCTATCATTCATCATGGTAAGAATAATCACGAGAGGTGTGAATCCTGCCTCAAATAACTTTAGCATAAAGTCTTTTCCAGACATTTCACCCATTACAATATCAGAAATTACAACAAGAGTAGGATCTGCACAATAAAGCTCATACGCCTGAATAGGATCTGTCGTTGACACTACTTGGTATTTTGCTTTAGAAAGAGTATTGATTAAGGCTTCTAAAATCACCTCATCGTCATCGACAACTAATATTTTGTTCATATTCTATCAGGAATAATGTGACTCTGAGTCACAAAAACTTTTCCTCTCCTATTAATTCGCTCACAAAATTATAAATGCAAACGGATACCAAAATTAAACTTGCCTAACTTTATTTTCAAGCGTATTTTTTTTACAAGCAAAGAAAACAGATTACGAAGCGGCACTCTGTTGGATTTTTCGTAGAACGTTGATCTTTGCCTGTGTAATGCGTCTTAGCTCTATGATTTTATCCAGATGATATTTCAAAATAGTGTCTCTATCCAATTGCTTTTCTAAATCTTTTAGAAGATTACGAATATAGATTAAATCGTCTAGCATGGAAATCTTAGAAGTTTGGACTAATTTTTTTACTACATCAAATTCATATTTACGAAAATGAATCCGAATTAGAAAACGAATCGAAAATTGATTTACAGCTCTCGACCATTTGCTATTTCCTGGATCCATATAACGACGCTCTGAGCTAGATGAATAACCACCGTTATTCTCATCTTCGTATTCTACTTCATAGTTAGGCTCTTCATCGCGGTAAAGCTTATAGAGTTTTTCTTTTCGCCATGAATCAGTGTATTCGAAAGCGTTAGTCGCAATTAGGCGAATGTATTCATCAATCATGATAGCTTCGTTTAAGGTTCTTCCTAGCTGAGTATTATTAAATTCCTTAATCTTAGGAAGTAACTCCCTCACAATCTGAAATCCAGATTTTCTTTTGTAATAAGTGCTCTCATACACCTGTGTCAGTCTCTGCTCTGTATGATGTTTTAGTTCACTTAAAATGGATTGGTCTGCATATACATAAGAATCTACACCTTGCACAAATAAAGCAGGATCAGAGGCTACTACATTGATGATGAAAATATAGTGCAATTCTTTTAGTTGGTCGAGGTAAAACTTAATATCTTCAGCGCTTTTGGAATGAAGAGTCATCATTCTCTTAATCAAAGACTCAGAGGTAGGAATTCTTTCCCGTCCGCGCACATTTTCTTCTTTGATTTGGTTTGCGATATCTTGTAAAATTTTTATATTGGAAACAGACATAGAACTATTCTTATTTTCGGTATTTCCGAATCATTCATAGGAAAGGATTTCTCGTAAACTCAATTTTTTTAACAAGAAAAAAGGATAGAGAGTTGCCATGAAGGAAACCAGCGGAACACTAAAAAGACAGAAAAAAACCAATAAATACGGGATTTCGATGGAGAGAGTCCAACCAAAGGCGGATTTATTGATTACATGGATGATAATTGGATTTAATAAAAAAGAAGAAATTACGCCCATTGCTGTTCCAAAAGAAGTTAGAAATAGATTTTCTGCAAATACGATTTTGTTTAGCTGTGTCTGTGTCGAGCCAATCGAGCGAATGACTCCAAAGATACGTAGCTTGTCAGATAGATTATAAAGAATGGAAGAAAAGAGAGATACAAACGCAATAATAGCCGCGGTATATTTCAAAGATTCCAAAACTTTAAAAACCTTCTTCACTCCACCAATGTAAATTTCTTTTAACTCCTGAGAGTTGATTAGTCGCAAATTGGGATCAAATCCAATGGCAGACTTTAAATTTTCGAAAGTTTCTTTTTGTTTTGATTTATCTAAAATATTTACACGCACTGATTTGTAAGTATCAATGCCGAATAGATTTTTGAAAAGCCGATAGTCCATCATGATCGTTCCATTCTCAGAAAAGAAATGCTCTCTTGTCCCTGCAATTCTAAATTCTTTGATTCCTAAATGGGAATTTATTCTTAAACTATCCCCGATTTTAAATCCATTCAGATAAGCCATATTAGCCGATACCAAAATATCTTTTTCCAAATCAAAATCAGGATAAGTAGAAATTCCCTTTCGCTTTTCTCTTGCTATCGCTAATTTCATATCATAGGCGTGGATGGTAAATATTTTATCACCAACCTCTGCTTTTGTGTTTAAAATAAAAACATCTACTTCTTCTATATTTCCAAGGCTCGCAATTTTTTCAGGAAGAGAAAGTGGAATTCCATAATCAGTTCCTGTTTCCAAATCAGAATAATTCAAAATAGAATAGTCATAGGGAAATTCTCTTTCTGTCCAATCAAGAATTGACTTTTCATAACTTCCAGTGAGAACAGAAAGGGAGATAATAAGAGATATCCCCAACATCAAAGTAGCCGAGGTAAGAGTATTCTTAGTTGCATTCTGAACAATCTCTTCAAATCCAATCCGTATTTCAATAAACGCATGATCGGCGTGATCTAAAATCCAATTTACGAAATCTAAAAATAATTTCATCAAATAAGGAAAACAAAGTGTTTGTCCAAGAATAATCATTCCAATCGCTACAAGCCCAAAGACGGGAATCGAAAAATCAAGCTTAATGGTAGAAAGTAAAAAAGCTAAAAGAATCATTCCGAGCCCAAAATAGAAAACCAATTTATAATTAAAGCTTTGTATTAAATTTGGGTCTTCGCGCACAATGATAATCGGCTGCAACTTAGAAGATCGAATCGCAGGAAAGAGTCCCGAAAATAAAGATCCAATGATTCCAATAAAGGAACTAGCAAGAATTATCTTAAGCGGAATCTTAGAATAGGAAATAGATTGATTTACATCGGTTAATGTCGATTCACCACTAAAAATAGAATACTTAGAAAAGAAAGCTCCCAGTAAAATTCCAAAGAAAGTCCCTAGCACACCTAGAATCAAAGACTGCATTAGAAATAAAAAAAGATTTTCTCCCCTACTCGTTCCCAAGCATCGTAAAATTCCAAGCTCTCGTTTGCGGTTAATGAAGATTCCGCTCATCGTATTCGATACCATAAAAAATGCTATTAGAACAGAGATCATAGAAATGATAATCAAATTGAGATGAAACGATTTTAGCACATTAGCAGCTCTAGCTCTAATTTCTTCTGCTGTTTCTATGTTTAAACCCGAATCGATTGCATTTAATTTGGATTTTAAAATTCCCAAATCCTCTGCATTCAAGTGATTTGTAGCAAGTAATAAAAAGCTGTAATTATTTAGTCCAAATCGCTCTTTAGCAAAAGACAAATCTTCCAAAATAAAAATTCCACCCTCTGTTTCTAAAACTTCGGCGTCTTCTACATTGTATGTTTTTCCTTCGTGTAAAAATCGAAAACTAGTCTTACCAATTTTTTCATACAGCGCAGAACTTATCAAAGTGTGCGCGTCTTTCTTTTTACAATCTTCCCCTTCACAGCCTTTTAGTTGACTACGAAAATCGGAGGCTTCTTTTATAAAATCAATTCCCTGGTAAACAACGGTTATACTCTCTTTCGTATCTAGAATCGTAATAGACTTCTGAATCCGGGGATGAATGGAATCAATAAAACGTAACTCATTTTCATAAAAGAGTTTCTCAATAACTAAATCTTCAATTCCAATTCGATCATTTAGATTTTTTATTTTGGCTTGATACTTGTCGCCAAAGTAACCGAGAGAAAAATCCACCAGTGTCTTCTCTGCTCTTTCTCCATTGAAAGTAGTCGTAACAAAAAGAGCCACACTCAGAACAATTCCAAGAAGAGAAAAGAAAGTTTTTACTTTATGAGTGCGAAAGTATTCTACTAAAAAAAGATACGTCAGGCGATGATTCAAAGAAGCCTTCCATCTTTCATTTTAAGTTTAACATCACCCATAGCGCCAATTTCAGCGTTATGCGTCACCATTACAATCGTAAACCCGCGCTCTTTTTGCAAAGAAATTAAAAGCTCCATAATACGATTTGAATTCTCTGTATCTAAATTTCCAGTAGGCTCATCTGCAAATATAATCTCAGGACGATTCGTAATCGCCCGCGCAATTGCTACTCGCTGTTGTTCCCCACCGGAAAGTTCATATGGTTTATGTGTGAGTCTTTCTGAAAGTCCAACCAGTCTAAGTGAATCTTTTGCTAATTCATGAGCTTCCTTTTTTCCCTTTCCAGCTAGATAAAGCGGCAAAGACACATTTTCCACACTCGAAAGATAAGGCATCAAATTAAAAAACTGAAATATAATTCCAATTTTACTTCTTCTGTATTCAGTAATCTCGCTCTCAGAATATGCCGAAACCTCTTCCTCTCCCACAAAGATACTTCCCTCTTCCGGCTTATCTATTCCTGAAAGAATATGCATAAGAGTAGACTTCCCCGAACCAGAAGGTCCCATCAAAGTCACAAGCTTCCCCAGCGGCAACTCTGCATTTATCCCTTTTAATACTTCGATCTTATTCTTTCCGAAGTTGTAGGACTTCTTTACATTTTGGATTTTGATTGTTTTGATACTTTTGCCCCCTAGGTCAGCTTTCCATACTTCTAAAGAAATTTATTTAAAATTTCGTTTCCACTTCAATTCTTTTTTACACTTTCCCAATCTTCTTGGAACGTTTACGAATGAGTCTTGGGATTGGCTCTACTACTTCGGTTACTTCGCCGCAGTTGGCGCATTTGCGGTTAATTTGGATTTTCCCTGGATTGTCGTAATCAGGGGCTAATAAAGTTTTGCTTGTGATAAATTTAAGTGTTTCATATTTACATTTACTACACTGAATGACTTTGGGTATTGGAATTTCTTTATTTACCTCATTGGAAAAGACTGCGGTGTAACGTTCGATTTGCACCTTCCCACAACTACAAAGCCAAACATCGTATTCGACTGATTTTACTTTTTGTTCTAGGATTTGTCCTTCGTCTAAATATTTCTCTTCTTCGGCTTTAGAAAGTAAACGCATTTCTTTTTTACATAGAGGACAAGTGCGAGGCTGACTACGAATATCCGTTAGACTTTTTTCAAATTTCTTTTTATTATAACCAAACCAAAAATAAAGAGCACATACAATAAAAGGCGGTAAAAATGTAAACGGAAAGATAAGAGGAATAAAAGTATGAGCATAAGAAGTAAGAGCGGCTACAGGCAAAAAGACAGCGAGCATTCTATAAGTAAAATCAGTCTTCAATACAAATTGATATTTCTTCTCTGGATTTTTTATAAAAAAAGAAATTAGATTTTTTAGTGCAACTAGCAAAAGAAGAATTCCTAAAAATCCAAATGCAATTCCAATTTTAATTTTATCCCAATAACTTTTTTCTACTTTTTCGAGATAGGCAATTTTTTCTGAATAAAGTCGATTTTCCTCTTCGGTCAATACAATATCAGAACGATTTATATATTCTTGAAGAATAGTATCTAAAATCTTTTTTTCTTCAGAAGTCAATTCAGTGAATGGCTTGCCTTTATAATCATAACCAGCGCGAGAAGGATTTTGTTTTTCATCCCCCTCTTGGGCGAAACTGTTTAAACTAAAAAGAAGAACAAAAACGATAAAACTACGCTTAACTAGGTTTGTCATAGTTACATAGTAGAATAGAATGCTTTTTTTTTATAGCAGAAATCAGTAAAGCCGACCTGACAATGAATTTGAATCATAGCTTGTGAATACTATCCTGAGCTCGCTCAATGTCATCTACCTGCAGTAAATGCAGCTTTTAAAAGCATGATTCCTGAAAGTATGAGAAGACCAAAGATGATTTTTTTAAGTTTCTCTTTTGGAATTTTTTTATGAATCCAATTGCCGATAAGAGCACCCGCAATTAAGGCCGGAGATGATATCAATACGATTTTCAAAATATCAAATGTCATAATCCCTCCGGAAATCATTCCTGCCATAATAGCAGTATTATTAGTTGCAAAAAATGCGCTCAGGGTTCCCCTGAAAGTCGATGGAGCCAGATCTCTAAGAGTTCCATAGACTACTACCGGAGGACCGCTCGTTGAAAAAGCAGCTCCGAGAGCACCAGCGAAAAGACCAAAAGGATAGGGCAGCCAAGGACTATCAATCTTCGGAAGTTTGGGACCAAGAAGAGAATAGATAGAATAAATAATCAAAAATATTCCAAGTCCCCCTTTCATAATAGTATCAGGAATATATTTTAATGCATACAATCCGAGCGGGATTCCGACAAAAGCTGATAGTATCAATGAAATGGCGGATTTCCAATCAATAGATTTGTGATCTATATAAATGGCGTAAAGAGCCGTAATTGTTCCGACGGATACGCTAATAGGAGTTGCCACCTTCACCGGAATAAACATTGTTAAAAGAGGCATTGTGACTAAAGCCCCGCCGAAACCGGCTACGATTCCTACAAATGTATATAGAAACATTAAGCAAACTACAATTATTAATGTCTCCAGCGAAAGTAAGGAACCATCGGGTAGGTTTATAGTTAAAAAATCCATTGAATCCTCTTTGAATTAAAGAATTGAAAGTCCTGCATCTACGATAAAGTTTTGACCCGTGCATCCCCTGCATTCATCCGAAGCCAAAAAGAGAGCGAGCTTAGCACAATCGGTCGCATCCAGTCTGAATTTCAACATCTGCAAATCAATGAATTGCTGACTTGCTTTTTCAAAGCCTTCTGGATTTCCTGCCCACATTTTGTCTTGTCTCTCTGTTCGGATTGCTCCGGGAACAAGGCTATTGACTCGAATATTTTTATCACCGAGCTCCCTCGCCATAGACCTAGTCATTCCATTAATCGCTCCTTTCGGAGTTGTATAACAAATCATATCGGGTCGTCCGCGCATCCAGGAAATAGAACCCATATTGATAATGCATCCCCCTCCATTTTTAATCATACCGGGAATCACTGCCTGAGCTGCAAAAAATTGATGTCTCAGATTCACTTGCATTTTCTCATCCCAATATTCCACTGTTACATCTTCAATCTTATGCCTGTCGTCTCTCGCTGCATTGTTTATCAAAACATCAATTTTCCCGAATTTCTTTTCAGTATTGGAAATGCATTCTTTCAATTGATCGATATTTCGCACATCGCAGAATTGAAACAAAAGATTAGGATAATCAGCTTTATCCTCTGGAAGCAGTTTTTCCGAAACAAAGCTTTCTGTCAGATTTCGGGCAGAGTCCTTATCAAAGTCGATGAAAGATACAATCGATCCCTGCTGCAAGAATGCTTCTACAAAAGCAGCTCCAATTCCTGAGGCTCCCCCCGAAATAAAAATTACTTTGTTTTTTAAAGATTCGTAAATGGCAGTTTTATAATTTGTCATGGAGCACTCCTGTTTATGATTTGGATATTTTTTTTACAGTCTTGATAGTAGCAGAAAAATCTTCTTTGCCCAGTTTATCATTTACAGATAAATCATAAACCCTACGGACATTTTCAATTCCTGCAAATTTTAAATCAAGGGGAGACAGCAAATCAGATAGGCAGTGGATGTCCTTCTGCATATTTTCCAAGGAAAAAGCCGCATTGAAATTTTTATCTTTTAAAGAGGGAAGCTTGCTAGTAAGATAAAAATTACTTGCTCCTCCGTAAGAAACCGCTTCTGCAAAATCATCGATGCCTATTCCGAATTCTTCTGCTACGGTAAGCATTTCGTTTACCCCATTTTGAATTTGTGCAACGAGTGCATTATGGCATAGTTTCATGACAAGCCCGCGCCCGTTTTCTCCTAGGTGAATTACATTAACGCCCATACATAAAAGTAGAGGTTTGATTTTCTCAAATACATCTTTATTTCCGCCTACATAGATTCCCAATTTTCCTTCTATTGCAGCAGGTCTGGATTTGACTACGGGACAATCTAGCATTACAGCACCTGTAAGAGCAACTTTCTTTGATAGTTCAATTGAAACATCAGGATCAATCGTGCTCATATCTGCAAGAATCTGTCCCGGTCGGGCTGTTTTTAGCAGTTCTTCATAAACCGATTTCACATGCTCGGATTTTGGAACCATCGTAAAAATTACATCGCAGTCTTTCCCAATCTCTTCAGAAGATTCCCCTCTTTCTGCACCTGCCTCTGTCAAGAGCTGGACTTTCGCCTTATCAAAATCGAAAACCTTTACAGGATGTCCGCTTTTTTTCACCAGATTCAAACTCATAGGTTCTCCCATTAAACCCAAACCAATAAATCCTATTTTCATTCTATTTCTCCTTAAAAAAAGGCTCTTCACAGCCTGCTACATGCAACCGAACTGAAAATAAATTTCCAGATTGAGGGAATTCCCTTAGCTCTTCTTCGGTTCTATTTTCCCTGGAACTTGTTATATATAAAGTTTTCAAATCATCTCCCCCAAAGCAAACCATTGTAGGCCAGTTCACGGGAAGTTTGATTTCATCGGATATCTTGCCGTCTGGAGAGATTCGTAAAACTCTTCCTCCTCCAAATTGAGCAGACCAATAATAACCCTCCCTATCAAAGGTGCCTCCGTCCGGTCGCCCTCCATAAAGTTGATTGGGTTGCGGTTTTTCAAATTTCATAAATACTTCTCTAGAGCCTGCAATTTCTCCCGTGGTCGTATCGAGTGGGTATCGATATAATATATGATTTGGAGTATCGGAATGGAACATCCATTTTCTATCAGGAGAAAAGGCAAGTCCATTGGAAACTAGAATATCACCTGCTTTGACTTCCAGATTTAGATTTGAATCAACTCTACAAAGCTTACCGTTTAAAAAATCTCTTGGCTCCCAAATTGTGCCGCACCAGAATCTCCCCCAGGGATCTACTTTGCCGTCATTGAATCTGCTATGTATCGGATCAGTAGGATTATCCGCAATTTTCTTTTCCATTTCTCCTGATGAATTGAGAAGATAGACCCCATTTCGCATTGCAGCTATAAAGCCTCCGTTCTCTCTGAGTCCTATACATCCAATATGTTCTTGAACCTGGAAAACTGAATGCTTTCTAGTCTCGGGCTCGAATCTATGTATAGAGGGAGCAAGAATATCAACAAAATACAAAGCATTCTCTTTCTTCGACCAGATAGGACTTTCCCCGAGAACGGCACCGATTTCCAATTCGGTTTTCAATGAATAGCTCACCTAGTAAACTGCTCCGCCGGAAATTTTTTTATCTTCGTTTCTCACTGCCGAAATTTGCTCCTTGGCTCTCGCAATCATCATACTCATATCAGAAGCAATCGCTACAAAATCAAATCCCCACTCTATGTATTTTTTTACTAGCTCTGGATTGCCCCCAACGATTCCGCAGGGCTTACCTAATTCATGGCATTTTTTAAGACCATCTTCCAAAGCCTTTTGAACAGCAGGATCTGTGATTTCTCCAATATGATGCATATTCGCGGCAAGATCACCGGGTCCTATAAATAATGCATCAACACCTGGAACAGAGGCAATTTCTTTCATATTTTCCAATGCAGACGGAGTTTCCAATTGCAGCACTACACATATATTTTCATTGGCTACTTTAAAATAATCCGTATACTGTCCGAATCTACTTGCTCTATGAACAGCAGCCATTCCACGAATTCCTTGATTGCCGGAAGCAGGATAACGAGTCGAGTTGACTGCCTTCTCCGCCTCCTCTTTGGTTTGAATAAAAGGAAACATCAGACTATTAGCTCCGGCATCCATTATTCTTTTCACTGTCACAGGATCATTCCAGGGAATTCTAGTTAGAATTTCTTTCGTAGGAGTGCCTTCCAATGCCCTCATAATATCGATAGCATCTTTTATATCAATGGGAACATGCTCCATATCCATCACTAGAAAATCAAAACCCACAAAGCCCATTGCTTCTGCTACACTCGCGCTTCCCGTCATCATCCAAGTTCCCAGAGGAACAGGTTTTCTACGCTCGGCAAACCATTCTTTAAATTTATTTTTCGGAGTATTCATAGTTTTCCTTTTTATTAGTAAATGCCCGGTTCCGGGGTAGGTTTATTTCCTTCGAGAAAATCAAAATCGCAACCTTTATCCGCCTGTGTTACATGTTGTTGATAAAGTGCCGTATAGGATCTGTCATATTTTTTATAAGCGGGTTTCCATTCTTTTTTTCTGATATTTAAAACTTCATCCGAAACTAGCATATTCAATGTTCCCGCTTCCATATCCAAATCGACCATATCGCCTGTTTTTAATAATGCTAGAGGTCCTCCGATAGCGGATTCAGGAGCAACATGTAATATACAAGACCCGTAATGGGTCCCGCTCATTCTGCTATCAGAAATTCGAACCATGTCTTTGATTCCTTTTGTTAATAGTTTTTTAGGAATAGGAAGATTTCCCCACTCAGGCATTCCGGGTGCACCAACAGGACCGGAATTACGGAGCACAAGAACCGAATCTTCTGTTACATCTAGATTCGGATCATCCAGTTGCGCCGCCATTTCTTCGGGACTATCAAACACAATAGCAGGTCCTTTGTGTTTTCTAAATTTCGGATCTGCTGCACTTGATTTCATTACTGCTCCATTCGGACAGAGATTACCATGAAGAACAGTAAGAGTAGAGCCCTGTGACAACGGAACAACAGGATTATCCATGTCTCGTATCACATCGTCATCGTAACAGACTCTATCTTCTAATATCTCTTTCCAGGAATTGACGGTTATTCCAGCGCAATCTAGATATAGATGGTCTTTAATTTTATTCATCAGAGAAAGAAGTCCTCCGGCAAAATAAAAATCATCCATGAGATGAACACCGGAAGGAAATAGATTGGCTAAGACAGGAATTTTTTTGGCAGCCTCGCCCATCTCCTCTAAAGTTAAATTTATACCTGCTCGATTCGCCATTGCAATTAAATGAATAGCGGCATTGGTAGAGCCTCCGAGAGCCAGATAAACTATCACACCATTCATAATATGTTCTTTTGTCAGCCAATTAGAAGGTTTTAAATCTTCCCAAACCATTTCGACAATTCTTTTTCCGCAATTGGAAGCCATTCGAACATGTCCCGAATCTGCTGCAGGAATGCTAGAAGAACCCGGAATACAAAAACCCATTGCGTCTGCAATCGAAGTCATAGTAGAAGCTGTGCCCATAGTATTACAGGTTCCAAAACTTCGAGTCACTGCCCCTTCTAATTCAATCCAATCCTCTTTGTTAATTTTACCCAGCCGAAGTTCATCCCAATATTTTTTAGTATGCGTTCCGGCTCCTACTTACTCCATGCCACTTACCACTAGACATAGGTCCTGCTGGACAAAAAATAGTAGGAATATCCATACTCAAAGCACCCATTAATAATGCCGGAGTAGATTTATCGCATCCTCCCAAAAGAACAGCACCGTCAATAGGATGAGAGCGAAGTAGCTCTTCTGTTTCCATTGCGAGAAAATTTCGGTAGAGCATAGTTGTAGGTTTTACGATTACCTCTCCAACAGATATGGCGGGCAATTCAACCGGAAATCCTCCCGCCGCCCAAACTCCCCGTTTTATAGACTCAGCTCTGTCTCTCAAATGAAAATGACAGGCACTGAGTTCACTCCAGGTATTGATAATTCCTATAACCGGTTTTCCCATAAACTCTTCCCGATTAAATCCAGATTGCTGCGTTCTCTGCCTATGGGCAAATGCCCTGATCGTATCAGGAGCAAACCATTTTTGGCTTCTGAGATCTTTTATATCTACCTTTTTTTTTGTATGAGCCATATTCATATCCTTCTTATTATCTTTTCGTCGTATAATTTCTCATAAGGAAAACCAGTCAGCATTTCACATATTTTTTGGGTCTCTGGTTTTATATCTTTTTTGCTGCCACCATTTTTTAGTCTATCAATTTCATGCTTCAAAATCGAATGATTTTGCGGAGTAACCCTGTATTTCATAGAAAAGATAATGGCGACAATATTAACAAGTATCGGAATAAGGATTAATAAATATTTAAATCCAGAAGCAGTAAAGGAGGACTGAGTTTTAATTTCTGGATTATATCCTATCATGTCAATGCTCATACCTACTAAGGGTAGAACTATCAGCCCCTGAGAAAATTTTCGAAAGAACGTCATAAAACCCGCATAAGTTCCTGCCCGATCTTTTGATGTGATGAGTTCGTCTACGTCTATTACTTCCGGTAGAATCGCAAACGGCATTACATTCCCAGCCGAAAAACCGATTCCAATGAAGGCAAAAAAAAGAGCTACTGTCAAAGGATTTGCATTTTCAGGAGTCAGAAAAAGAAGATTTAAAAAACCAAGGATTGCAATGGATAATCCGATTCGAAATGTTTTTGCCTTACCGATTCTATTCGCAATATAAATATAAACCGCTACCACCAATACTTCCGAACCAAATAAGGCTGCGGTTGCAACCGGTTTTAGATCGGGGACTTTCAGGTAATGATTTAGATAAAAGAAAAGAAGAGAGTTGATAGCATCAAGTGAAATGAAGGCGAAGATATACATTCCCAAATGCATTCTAAAAGATTTATTCAAAAGAGTTGTCAAGAAATTGTTTATGATTTCTTTGAAATTAAAATCCCTATGTGAATTTTTTTCCAAATCCTCTCGTTCAAATGTTCCCCAAAAAACAATTAGCCAGATGAAGGAATAAAAAATTCCAAAACATAACGCCATATAAAAATAACCATCATGCGGATTATCAAATTTCTTTAAAATCATCGGAGCCACTACACCGGAGATTAAAGAAGCCAATTGGGAAAATGCCATTCTAAATCCTGAAAGATGAGAACGCATTTTATAATCGGAAGTCATATCAGCATTGAGTGCAGAATACGGAGTAATGAGAACTGTATACACAGTATTGAAAAGCATGTAACTTAAAAGATAATAAAAAAATACGATATAACCATTCGTAGTCTTTGAGAAAGGCACTATCCACATGGGTAAAATCGAAAGAGCGGCAGGCACCATACCGATTAAAAAATAAACTCTTCTTCGTCCATATTTAGAATTTGTATGATCCGAAATATATCCCATGATAGGATCTGTTATCGCATCCCAGACTCTTCCTAAACCGAAAACCAATCCTGCCTTTGTTGCCGAAAGACCAACAGTATTAGTCAGGAAATAAATCATATAAATCCCTATAAGAGTAAATGCCCCTCCTCCATATAGATCTCCGATTCCGTAGGCAAGGAGATTGTGAAATCTTACTTTGTTTTGCTGCGCCTTTGTATTTCTTGCGCTATCACTCATTTGCATTGCACTCCCTACCATCCTAACTACCCATTGTATATACGTTAGTTACATAGTAGAATGGAATGCTTTTTTTTACAGCAGAAATCAATGTCATACTACCTTTCACTTAAGTAGTAAAGTTAGAGATCAATGCATCCTTCTAAAAAATTCCTCTGAACTCAGAACTCTAACTTAAAAATCATAATTATTTCTCGGAATTGAAAATATTTATACAAAGTTCAGATATTTTGCTCAAAGTTCTTTCTTTTCTCACAAAAATCTAAAATTTAACTCAAAAATCTATGTTAGAAGCTTTACGCTCACAAATTTCTCACAAAAATCTAAATAATAACTCAAATTTCAATGTTAGAAGCTTTATGCTCACAAATTTCTTACAAAAATTTAAATAATAACTCAAATTTCAATGTTAGAAGCTTTATGCTCACAAATTTCTTACAAAAATCTAAATAATAACTCAAATTTCTAAGTAGAAACTCAATATTCCTTCTTTTGTTATAAAAATCGAAATATTAACTCAAAGTTCGAAGTTTTTACTCTTTAAGTGATTCTGCCTTATTTTCATTGGATCCTAGCATTGATATTTACCCATCCTTCTCTACCAATTCGAATTTCTTGCAAGAAGAATATATTCTATTTAAAATTAAGTTTTTCGATTCCATCCCAATAAGTATCATCTACATCAATATTTAAAATTGGCTGAATCAATTCAGGCAACTTTTTGATAAACATCCCTGTCGCGAAAGATTTCCATTTCTTCTTTGTTTAAGTCTTTTATTATCCACTCATCAACTAGGCTTTTGACGATTTCAGCACTCTCTTCCGACAATTCCAATGATATAACTAATTCTAAAATTTCTATACCTTCTTCGATTTCTAATTTTCCAATCCATGCATCTAGTTTAATAGAATTAGTAGTAATCTCTTGTTGTATAATTCGAATCGCTTTTTTACTCTTTGGGAAATACCTATCTGTAATTGGATTTCCATCTAAGAATTCCTCCCCATTGCTAAATGAATTTTTTAATCTTTTATAAGATTCAATATTCGTTTGACTAAAAATGTATTGGAATAATTTCTCCCAATACATTTCAGCATTCTTATATTCATTTTTGTCTTTTAAAAAATTTTTATATAATTGCGTTAGCATAGTTTAGCCTTTCTCCAAATAAGATTTAGCACTATCAAGCACTTCTTTCGCAAATTCTATAGAATCCTTTGCCACTATCGCATCAATGTCCGAACGAATATCATAATCTCCTGTTTGTCTTTCATCGAAGAGAGTTTGAATTTTTTTTGAATAATATTTTGGAAAGATATCAGTCCTAACAAATTCTTTATTAAATGCACCGATTGTTTGAGAATGAGAAGAAAAAGATAAACCTTTTGTAAAAAGTAAAGCCGAAATTGCATGGAATACTGCGTAGTAACTTCTTGAAACAGCATCATCATATTGATCGTTTGTTAAAGCTATATTAGCCATCTCTAATTTACTTTCCGCTTTTTCTATCATGAGCTTTAAGATTTCTTTATCAGCACTCATAATAAAACGCCTTCTTTTAAAATATTTAGTCCAATCGGAAATCTTTTTTTCAATTCCCAATCCTTCTCTTCCCAAACCAAACTTGAAGTTAGTCTTTCAAACCTATCTAAAGTTTCTACTTCCACATCCACAATTTTACTTTTAATATCTCTATCTTTTTTATCTACGATAACTAAAAAATCATAATCGGAATGTTCCCTTGCATCTCCTCTGGCTCTTGAACCAAAGAGGATTAATGCTGTTAGGTGCTCAGAAAGATTGGATTTCAAATTTTTTGAGAAAAATTCTATAATGGGATCATTTAATACGATTTGATTTGATAAAAACATTTCCTTTAAACTTTCTTGAGTCATACTGAGACCTCTTTATTTTGGTTTGTATTATTTAATTCAATATATTTTGAAAAAAAGTGTTTATTGAAAGATTTTTCAATTATACTATCAGATGCACTAGTTCTTTTATTTGGAACTATAAAATATTGTTTAATATTTAATTTTTTAAATAATTCAAGAATTGTAAAAAGCGCATTATGGCAACTTTGGTGATTAATTGGAATATTTTGTTTAGACAAAAAGAGAATAATCATCGTAGATAATTTCATTGTTATCGGCGATATTGGTTTGCGAAATACTTCCAATGTATTATTATCTACTTGGTTTCTTTTTTCTTCTTTCAATCTAACAATGCTAGAAATAATTCCTGATTCGTATGGTGTTAAATCATACTCTGTGTCTTCATGATTTATTTTATCTTTTACTAATCCACCGTATTTATTATCGATAATATTTCCTTCATCGCCTCTTCTATAATACGAAATTCTATAGAAATTATTTGAGATATAATATGTTAAGTCACCGAGAATAAGCGAAATGTCTTGCCCATACGAAGTCAGCAACGGTATTTCAAGTTTCTTTTTCTTTTCTATAAATGAATCGTAAGTATTAATTGTCCAGAAATGGAATTTTTTCCAATAGATAGCGTATACCAGAGATATATTAAGAGACTTACAATAATTAAGGCTATTTTCGAATTGGATTTTCATAATATTATCTAATTTGATTTTATTTTTATTTACTGTTTTTACTTCTACATGTAGAGGAAGGTTAACAGATTCATAGTTCTCATATAAACATAAAAAATCAGGGATTTGATATTTATCTCTAGAAGATTCAGGTAAAGGTTTTCATCTAATTTATGAAGTAGTTTTATCCAGGGCATTACTGAAAATAAATCGAAAAATAAATCTTCCGTTTTAAAACCTGAAATAGCTCTTTCTATTAGCGCATGGTCGTCAATTTGTTCATACAATTGACTTAAAATTTCGCTAGAATTTTTATGGTGTTTAGATAAGTCATAAAATGATCTTATAGTGCTGATATCATTATTACTCATTATTTCCCGCCGACAATATTACGCATTTATACCTTTTATACTATTAAGCTCTTTAATAAATTCTTCTTTGAATTTCTTTTTTTTATTTTTGAATCGATTCGGTAATTTATTTTCTGGCATAAAGAAAAATCTTGAAATACTCTTTTGGTTATAAGATAAAGATGCTTGTGTTTCGGAATATAATTCACTTAAATAATATTCAAGATTCAAATAATCTTTCTTTAGTGATTCGATTCTATGTAAAAGTATCTTATTCATAATTTCGATTTCTTCATTTTTTTTATTTGGGTCCTGTATGGTATTAATAATCGTTCGCATTTCGTTATAATTAGTTATAAGGTTGTTACTAGACTCATTTAAGAATTGCGAATAATCTGAGAATTGAAAAAACAGATTAACTATATCAATATTTCGATTCTCTTGAATAATTTGATCTCTTTCCTTAAACGATCTAAATAATGGCGACCATAATTGGTTTTGATATAATATTTTTTCTAACTCTTCTATTATCATACTATTATGATTTTTTATACTAATTTGCTGAATAATGAACCTTTCAATATCTATGCAACTATTTATATGATTTCGCTTTATATCATTAATCTTTTTCAACTTTTCACTATAAACTACAAATAGATAAGCAAAAGCGGCTCCTGTAAATGAACTTAAAATAGTAATTATTTTATCCGATGCAATATTTTGAAAAAAATTATTTTTAAATGCTTGGTATGAAATAATTAGAAAACAAAAAGGAATAATAAATTTATAAATAAACATCACGCCACTCCCTCCACAATCTTAATCTCATCATCGGTTAATCCGTATAATTCGTAGACCAACTTATCGATCTGCTTATCCAACAAATCACATTTTTGTTGAAGGAGTTTTTTATCGGAGTCGTTAGTCACCGCGTTTAATTCTTTTTGTGCGGATACCATCTGTTCTACGAGAGAGATGATTTTATCGTGTTGGGCTTTTTGTGTTTCGTCGGATAGGTCGAATTTGGGGATGGAAAATTTTTCCATGTGACTTTTCTGAATTGTCAGTGTATGCCCTTGCATAAGACCGGAAATACGTTCCATAAAATAAAAGAAAACTTCTGTATTTAATATTGCTAATAACAACTTCAACTTTTGCTTATTCTCCATTGTTATCATATAATGGTTACTTCCAAAAAACAAAGGAGATTCTGAATAGGAAAAATCAGATTTAATTTGAAATTGACCGTATACTATTTTTTCTTTAAAAAACTCAGAATAATATTCTGTCGAGTCTTGTATTTCAAACCATTTGTATTTTCCTGGTTTTCTTCCTATTTTATCCTTTGGACTTTTTTTAGGCTGAAGTTCCAATTTATAGTTTGATAAATATTCCTTAATAGCGGGATAAGAATCTATATCTATATTTCGTTTAGTGAAAATAATATACCGCTTGTTCCAATTTATTGAATAAAACCTTGTTTCATCTCCCGAAACATACGGAAAAATTATTTCTTGGGACTTCTTATCTTTTTTTATTAATGAATTTTTAGTTTCCTCATTAATAATAAACGCAGGATTAAAACCTGTTAATACACCTCTATAAATTTTTCCTTCCACATATTCATCGAGTGGAACTCCTGCTTTTTTAATTTTTTCAAGAAGAGCAGATTCTTTTTGATTGGAGAGTGACCAGCCTTTATCGTCTAAAGCTTTTACATCTACTTGGTAGGCTTCTTTCTTTACAAGGTCTTGCAAGGAAGGAAAGTTTAAATCTTTTACTTGAACTGTTTGGATAGTTTGCGGCTTATCGTTGTTTGCTTTTATTATACAAGGATAAGTAGTAGCATTTTTAAAAACAGGTAAGTCTCCAAAGTCTATGATTTCAAAGATTCGTTTTATCTTTAAGAATTTACGTAGTGCTTCTCCGTAGTTTGCTCTCATCCATTTATTAGCGACTATGATAGAATAAAGACCATTATCCGCTAATAAAGATAATGATTTTTCAATGAAGTAAACATATAAATCTGCAGTTCCTGCGAATGTGTTTTTATAATGACTCTTGGCGTATACTTTAAATTCTTCGCCTAATGTTTCTTGTCTCACATACGGCGGATTCCCAATTACACAATCGAAACCACTATCTTTAAAAACATCCGCAAACTCTTTTTCCCAATCAAAAGTATTAACTTTTCGCATTTCCTCTTTGCCAAATAAAGAAAGATTTTTATCAGAATAAAAGTCAGAGCCTATTAGAGAGTTGCCGCATTTGATATTATTTTGTAAATCGGGAAGAAGTTTAATATCGCTATGTTTAAAAAGTCTGTCTGCGCTTTCTGTGTTTTCATCTTCCATGAGTTTTAAGAGAAGAGAAAGTTTTGTTACTTCAACAGCTTGGTTGTCAATGTCTACTCCAAAGATATGACGAAGCAGTATATCTTGCTTAACCGTTATAGAAAGGCGATAGGTATTCCCCGACACTTGATAAATAAGACCATTTTTCAAACACTTTTCTAATCTTTTTTTATCCGTATAACTTTCTAGGTATTTATCTAAAAGAAAAGAATATGTGCCGACTAAGAAACTTCCAGAACCACGAGCGGGGTCAAGGATTGTTAGCCTCGGATGATTATATAAATCAACTCCCTTTATTTTTTCGCCAACAGTATTTTGAACAATATAATTTACGATGTATTGAGGAGTATAATAAACACCGCCGGCTTTTCTAACTTCTTCTTTCTCTTCTACTTTAGCCTGATGCGAAGACGTTAGGCGAATCGTTTTTCCAAGAAACTGCTCGTATATATTTCCTAAAATTTCAATTGGTAAGACAGACAACTCATAAGGACAATCAGGGTAATATAAATACTTTATAATATTTTGAAAAGTCTTATCATCAATATCTAATTCAGAAATCCATTTTTCTGGTTTGAATAATCCTGAATTATATTTGTCATTAGCCTTTATGAAGATTTTGTTGAGATCTGCGTATATTGTAGAGACGCGATTAATCGCGTCTTTACCTGTTGCATCACGACGGATACATTCAAGTAACATCCCATACTTCTCCATGTTCCTGTCTTCTGCGATGCGAAGGAAAATAATTCTATCAATGATTACTTGAACAGAATTATTTAAAGAGTAAATATCTAAATCTTTATTTCGAATGGCAATATTTTTCGCAAGTGACTCGCGCCAGTCTTCGATCAAAGAAAGAAATTCTTTATCAACTTCCGATGAGCCTTTCTTATTTTTATTTTCTATAACATATTTATCAAAACTTCCTTTATTGATCGCGTCTTTAGAAAATGTATTATAAATAAATTCAAAATGTTTTTCATAGTCTTCATAGGTGCAATAAAAAACTCTGGCTACACTTGCTTTATCTGTTTTCTCAGGTTTGATTCTAGTATCGTAAATTGCAAACTCTTCAAAGTCAGTCAGAATGGATAATGGTAATTTGGCGGTGTAACCATAACGGCGAATTTGAAAAGCTGGTTCTATCTCTTCTTTGATATTGATAGAAGGCTTTTTGGCTTCTAAGAAAAACTTTCTATTCCCGCCAATTCTAAAACTATAATCCGGAGCTTTCGGTTTTCCTTCTATGATTACTTTATCTTCTCTTACTACTTCTCTGTAACCTTCTGCATAGCCTTGATTATTTCTAACATCCCAATCTAAGACTTCAAAAAATTTATCAATGAAATCCGTTCTAGTATTCGCTTCATCATACTTAGCACTTTTATATTCTTTGATGTTCGACTCGAATAGATCGCAAAGTTCTTTTAGTTTATTTAATTTCTCTTTCATAACTTCCTGAATGCACTAGAAAAACAGTCTATTTTGTGTAAATACTGCTGTCAAATTATAATATTCTCAAAATCCAGCGAATAAACTCCCTTTTACTTTCCTTCGTCTCTTTGATACTATTAAGGATAATATCAACAATACTATCAAAGATACTAAAAACACGACTTTGAGTATCTTTGATAGCCTACTTGAGATTACTGCTGACATTATATTTCTCTTATCCGCAATACAAAGCGAAGTGAAAAGCACACAAGGATCACAATGAAAATTAGAACCTTTGTGAGCTTTGTGAAAACCCTTGTGTCCTTTGTGGTAAAAAATCTTCTTCCTTTCTTTGCCAGATAGATTTCTCACGATGTTCCCCCCGTTTGCTTGGTCGCAAACCCAACACCTTCGTATGTTCGAAATGACTGGAGTAGAGCTTTTAGACATTGAGATTCCCGATTGAAAATTTCGGGAATGACAATATGTGATTTAATCCCTAAACACAAACCATCTGTGTTCATCCGTGTGCATCCGTGGTATTCTTTGAAAGCTTCAAATCACAAACGATACCCAAGCGAGATTTGCAAACCAAGCATATCTAATAGCTTTGGATTTTCATAGATTCCGTTTTCGCGAATGCCGATGCGCAGGATATATTTATCTGCAATTGAATTTTGCCAGCCGAATTCGCCTGTCACTGCTGGTCTAAAAAAACTTTGAGTCTGACTGCTTTCGATCATAGAAAAATAAGAGGAACCAATTCCAATTTTATAATATAAATTTTGACCCAATAGAATATGGTTGAATTGGATATATAGAAAGTTTTGAAAGAATGTATAATTGATTCCGCCGGAAGAACTAAAAATTCAGATTGAACGCCCATGAGCCATCTATCGCTAAACTTTAAAAAGGAAGGCTCTATAAAAGCTCCTCCTCCAAACGTTGCGTAGTTTGTTTCTCCTACCAGCTTTCCATTTTTAAAACCTGCGGCTAATAGACCTATACTCCAAGAAGAAGCTGACTTTTCTTTTTCGATTACCTTATAAGAATCAGGAAGCAAATAAGGCTTATCCTCTGGCTTCTTAAGTTCTTTGATTGTATTTTTAGGAATCGCGAGTAGGTCTTTGTCTTTTTCGATTGTTACCATATCTTTTGTTTCTTCGACTAACAAGCCTTTGACTACAGAGTTATCTTCTAAAGTCAGAATAGAATTTTGATATGATTTATGTGGACCGGTAATATCGGGATTAACCGCTAGAATTTCGCTACGGGGAATTTTATACTTTTGATTTTTAAATAGGATTGTAATAGAATTTGGATTCTCTTCTATTATATCACAAAGAAAAACATTTTCCGACCGAAGTTTTACTTCGGCGGAAAATAAAATTCTACTAAAAACAAGGAGAATAAGCAGGAGAAATTTCATTCTCATATTTCTATGAGTCATGAACGGTGCTATTGTAGGGATTAGAATATTTTGTCAACATATTTTATGTTATTATTTTTAAAAATTTTCCTTTTTTACCCTGTCTTACCAGGTATTCTTTTCCTTTCTCTAGAACTAACTTTTCATCGGAAAGCTTTTCTTCGTTTAAATAAAGCCCTCCCGCCTTCACAAGTCTTCTTCCTTCGGAGGTAGAAGGAATGAACTCATACTTCGCTAGCACCTGTAATAGTTGCGTTTGTCCTGAGGCAAATACATCTTCGCCTATGTTTATCGTTTCAATTTCATCTGGAATCGCGCGGTTTTTTGTGTTATGCACTCGGTTCCATTCTTCTATCGCTTCTGCATTCTTTGCTGGTAAATGGAATTGATCCATTATGAGTTTAGCAAGTTCGGTTTTTATTTCTTTTGGATGTGCTTCTTTTTTTGAAATTGCAGATTTACGATTTTCGATTTCCGATTTAGGTAAATCAGTGAGTAGTTCAAAGTAGTTCCACATTAGATCATCTGAAATGGACATGATTTTTCCGAACATATTGATTGCATCTTCGTTAAAACCGATGTAATTTCCAAGAGACTTGGACATTTTCTTAACTCCATCGAGTCCGACAAGGAGTGGGAGTGTAATTACAGTCTGTGGAGTCTTTCCATAATCTCTTTGCAATTCTCTTCCAACTAGTAGATTAAACTTTTGGTCTGTTCCACCAAGTTCAATATCTGCTTCCATCACAACAGAGTCATACCCTTGCACGAGTGGATATAAAAATTCTATCAGCGAAATGGGGTTACCCGCTTTATACCGCTTGTTAAAATCATCTCTTTCTAAAAGTCTTGCTACATTGTATTTAGAACTAAGTATCAATACATCTTCAAAATTCATCTTGGAACACCAATGTGAATTAAAAACGATTTTGGTTTTATCAGGATCTAGAATTTTAAAGACTTGCTCTTTATAGGTTTCAGCATTTCGCACAACGTCTTCTTTTGTTAAACGTTTACGGGTTTCTGATTTTCCAGTTGGGTCACCGATCATTCCTGTAAAGTCGCCGAGTAAAAATTGAACTTCATGACCTAGAGTTTGAAAATGCTTCATCTTTCTAAGTAGCACCGCATGTCCTAGATGTAAATCCGGCGCAGTTGGATCAAACCCTGCCTTAATGATGAGTTTGCGATTTAATTGTAATTTATCTTTTAATTCAGTCTCAGGGATGATTTCAACAGTTCCCCGCTTGATTAGTTCAAAACTTTCTACTTGATTCATACTTCTGGACTTTATTTTTTTCTATCTCTAATGAGAAACTCATTTTTATTAGTTGAAATTTAAGTAATAGACTTTAAATAAGTTTATTCTTAGAAATAAGTTGAGTTTGCATGAGATATTTATACATAATCCTCTTAATTTTATTCCAGTTCCTATTTATAGATTGTAGATCCAAGAGTCAAAAGGTTGCACCCAAAGCTGTAAACGGTGTATTGGATTTAACACCTGTGACCTGGGACTTCAAAGAAGATGGAATCCTGAATCTAGAAGGGGAATGGGATTTCTTCTGGTCGCGCTTTTTGGAGCCAAAGGATTTTCTATTAGAAAAACTTCCCGTTCGTTCAGCCACACTCATTGTTCCGGGAACGTGGAATGGAAAAGCAATCAACTCAGAAACTGTAACGGGAGAAGGATATGCCACCTATCGCCTTACTATTCCAATTCCTCCTTCTCAAATCGGTCAAGCTCTTGGAATCAAAATCAGTTACGCGGCTACTGCGTCTAGAGTATGGGTTAATGGTAAACTAGTCTCCGAGGATGGACGGGTTGGAGTCTCTAGAAAAGAAATGGAGCCGCATTATAATAGCCAGATTCACAGTTTCACTGCCGAAAATCCTATCGAAATCATCGCCCATGTTTCTAATTTCAATCATAAAAAAGGTGGTCTCTGGCAAAGTCTTTACATTGGCTTAGAAGAAGATATCATAAAACAAAACAGTAATGCTTTATTTTACGATTTCTTTTTGTTTGGCGTTCTCTGTATAATGACCATTTACCACTTCGGTCTTTTTATTTTGAGAAGAGAAGAGAATACCTATCTATTCTTTGGTCTATTTTGTTTTATTATTTCCGTTCGAATCCTATTTACTGGTGAGACGTGGATAACAGCCATGATCCCCAATATCAACTGGGACTTACAAATTAAAATTGAGTATACTACCTTTTATGTGAGCACGCAGGTATTTGCCGGATTTGTATTCTACCTTTATTCTACGGAGTTTAAAAGAAGAGTTTGGATTGTAATGAACATCATCGGTAGCACATTTGTCGCAATAGTGATATTAACCCCTCCTCTCTTCTTTACGCAGACCTTACCCTATTTTCAGCTATTTACTTTATTCTGTGGATTCTATTCTATCTATGTATTGATCGTTTGTATTATCCACAAGCGAGTGGGAGCAATTGCCGCCTGTGTGGGTTGGACGATTTTCTTTGTTGCTATCATAGGTGATATCGTTGTAAATGAGATTTATGGTTCTAGCTTTCTTGCTCCCTTTGGACTGTTCATTTTTATTTTCTCTCAGTCTTTTATTCTTTCTCTTATTTTTTCAAAGACTTTCCAGAGAACACAATCTCTTTCAATTCACTTAAAATCTACGAACCTCGCCTACAGTCGATTTGTCCCTGCCGACTTCATCACCTTCTTACATAGAGATGATATTACACAAGTTCTACTCGGCGACCAAACAAAAACAGAAATGTCTGTGATGTTTTGTGACATTAGAAGTTTCACCGCATTATCCGAAACAATGACTCCAGAAGAAACATTCAAATTTCTAAATGCCTATTTAAAACGAGTCGGTCCAATCATTCGAAACAACCAGGGCTTCATTGATAAATTTATGGGTGACGGGATAATGGCACTTTTTCCCTTACATCCAGAAGATGCAGTTCGAGCAGCAATTGAAATGCAAAACACAGTCAGAGAATACAACGTAATTCGAAACAAATCCAACTACAAACCAATTGAAGTAGGAATCGGAATCCATGTAGGAAATTTGATGTTAGGCACAATCGGAGAAGCAAATCGAATGGATGCAACGGTAATTTCGGATGCGGTAAATCTTGCCTCTAGACTAGAAGGTTTGACAAAGATTTACGGGGCTCCCATTTTAATCAGTGATGCTATTTTTGAAAGACTTGGTAATCAAAATGATTACCAATACCGAATGCTTGGTCGAGTGCAAGTAAAAGGAAAAACGGATTCTATTGGAATCTTAGAAATCATTCATGACCCCTCACCAGAAATTGCGGAATTCAAATCCAACTCCAAGCCAATGTTTGAAAGAGGAATCGCATTTTATTTACAAAAAGATTTTGAAACTGCCCGCAATATATTTAAAACTGTTTCAGAAGCAAATCCTTATGATAAAGCCGCCACTCTTTTCATAAGTCGGTGTGATTATTATATGAAATTTGGAACACCCGATGCCTGGGACGGCGTAGAAGTGTTTGAAGTTAAGTAATTTTCTGAGCATTGCAAAAAAAGGATTTTGTTTTTAAAAACAATAAGAATGATGCATTTAGGGGCATTGTGTGAAAATATTATTTCCCACAAAGCACACCGAGATCACAGAGAAGAATTCAAAACTCTTTGGGGACTCTGTGCACTCTGTAAGAAATATTTTCTTAATCATTACACAACCCCACCAGAATTATGTGAGTTAGGAAATTGATTATGGCAGTACAAGTAGAAAGAAAAAAGCAAATAGAAAGACTGAGCAAAACACAATTTGATTGTTTAATTGTTGGAGGCGGTGCGACAGGTGCTGGCACGGCGCATGACGCATCTCTACGAGGATTAAATGTAGCTTTAATAGAAAGAAAAGATTTCTCAGCAGGAACCTCTAGTCGCTCTACAAAACTAATTCACGGAGGAGTTCGCTATCTCGCGCAGATGCATTTCGGATTGATCCGAGAGGCACTCACAGAAAGAAAGCGATTGCTAGCAAACGCTCCTCATTTGGTTAAACCACTTAAATTTTTAATGCCAAGCTATAAGTTTTACGAAAAGCCCTACTACTCTATCGGTCTTACCATGTATGATGTGCTTGCGGGTGACAGCGGTTTACCCGGACACAAAAGAATTTCTAAACAAGAATTTATAAAAGAATTTCCAGCCGTAAAAGAAACTGATCTAAGAGGTGGAATCGCATATTATGATGCACAGTTCAATGATGCAAGATTAAATGTATTACTGGCTCGAACTGCTGAAATGGAAGGGGCCTGTGTTTGCAACAAAGTAGAATTAGTATCTCTTCTAAAAAATGATTCAGGGAAAATTATCGGTGCGAGAGTTAAAGACCTATTATCCGGAAAAGAACTATCTGTAAACACCAAACTAGTGATCAATACTACGGGTGTATTTATAGACGAAGTAAGAAAAATGGACGACAGTAACGCAAAACCAATATTAGCTCCAAGTCAAGGAATTCATCTTGTTTTTGCAAAATCAAAAGTTCCTTGCAGCAGTGCGATGATTATTCCCAAGACAAGTGATGGTCGGGTAGTATTTCTATTACCCTGGGAAGACCATGTAGTAATGGGAACGACAGATACTCCAATCCATTCTATCACAGGAGAACCAATCCCTTTAGAAAATGAAGTTGAATTTCTTTTAAAAACAGGAAATGAGTATCTAGCCAGCGAATTAAAGAAGGAAGATATACTTTCTGTCTTCGCGGGGCTAAGACCTCTTATTTCAGCAGACGGAAATTCGGATACAAAGAATATTTCTAGAGAAGAAATGATGTTAGTCTCCGACTCCAATCTGATCACAATGAGTGGTGGCAAATGGTCTACCTACCGCAAAATGGCAGAAGACCTAACAGATAAAATGATACAGGTTGGCAAATTAGTTCCTGTGCGAGCCTGTGAGACATACAATTACAATTTCATTGGCAAAGGTGGCTATTCAGAGAATATGTATCTTAGAATAGCTCAGGATTACAAACTAGACATTGACACTGCCAAACGCCTTCGAAATTACTATGGCGGGGAAGTATTCGAAATCTTAGGAAAAAGACCAAGAGAAATTATAAGAGAATCGGGATACTTTGAAGAAGAAGTCCTTCATGCAATGAGAAGTGAATTTGCATTATCCGTAGTTGATGTTATTGGTAGACGAATGCGAGTATTGTTTACAGATCTTGATTTAGCGGCTAAGTTCGTTAAACCGGTATCATCAACCATGGCAAAAGAATTCAAATGGACAATCGCCAAAAAAAATCAAGAAGAAAGAGAAGCCCGTGATTTAATAATGAAACTAAAAGCAACTATCGAATAGGAGAAGAGCGTGATCGAAGAAAAGAATAAGGGCAAAAGAGATTCAGATGTAATATTTAGAAAATCATACGAAGAAAAAAGCTTGGAAGTGGAAAAAAAAATCAACCATGTCCGGTTCGGCTTTATTGGTTTATTTTTTATTACTGCCTTCTCTGCCTATAGATCTGGAAGCACACCACCCGTTTATTATTCCTTATTTTTAATTGCCACCTTAATGTTAATAAGTGCAATTTTTTGGGAAATAACACTTCCAAAACTTTCCTATTCTTATTGGATCAAATATATTTCTACGAGTATTGACTTATTAGGAGTCTTTGGGGCAAAATATGGAATGCACTTTGATTCAACTTTCGGTTGGGGATTAACTCTAAAAGAGCCTGCTACGTTTGATGTTTTCTTTCTTTATATTTGCCTGGCTGGACTTCGGCTTGATAAGAAGTTCTCTTTGTTCACAGGATTTTTCGCTGCGGGTTTATATACTCTTTTAATTCTTTTATCTTTATCTTCAGGATGGATGTCTTTTACAAATGATTCATCCAAATTACTGGATGCACATTATTTACGTGTGCCGACAGAAATTTCAAAGATTATTTTTTTATTGGCTGCTGGCTTCACGATTTCTTATTTGGCAAACGATACGCGGGCATTCATGGGAATGCTTTCCGAATCCGAATCAAAGTATAAATACAACACCACAGTCATGGAGCAATTATTACATAAGATAGAGGAAATTTCTATTAGCCTCACAAATATGATGGAGCGGCTAAGAGATAACACAGGCACGATGGAGAAAACAGTGAAAGAGCAAGAAATTTTCTTTCAAAAAGATACTGTCGTCATTGATAAGATTGTAGGAGACGGAGAAGAAATCAATACGATCTCAAACGCACAGCTCCAAATGATTTCAAAGATATCGAGTCGAACCCAAAAGATGTCCGAGTCTATTGACCTAATTTCAAAAGGCGGAAAGGAATCTTCTAAGAGAGCCACTCATGCAAGAGAGACTTCAGCAGAAAGTGTAGCATTCTTAAATGATACAATGCAAGTGGTAAACGAAATGAAATCGCAATCTGAAAAGATTCTTAACATTTCGCAAACAATCAATGATATAGCCGATAGAACAAATCTCTTATCGCTTAACGCATCCATCGAAGCAGCAAGAGCAGGAGAACAGGGAAGAGGATTTTCTGTTGTAGCCATGGAAGTGCAAAAGTTAGCAGAGCAAAGCTTACAATCATCTAAAGAAATTCATCAGATTGTAAATGCAACAGTTAAGAACATAGAAAAAAGTTCTCAGATGATTCAAGCAACTTCCTCAAAACTAGAATCAGTTTCAAATGTAGTCGAAGAAAATGAATCCTTCTTAAGTGGTTTAAGTGCAAGTATTAAAGACCAGGAAAAAGCAAGCTTTGCAATTAACAGTGATGTAAAAAATATTACCGAGATTGCTGAGAACATATGCGCCTTAGTCAAAGACGAAAAAAATGCTCTCTCTGAATTTCAAATTAGAAATAAAAATAAAGCAGACTTAACACTCGACTCTGTTCATGCCGCCGAATCCTTACACGAATTAAGTGAAAATCTAGGAAAGATTGCAGGTCAACTCCTGGAACTCATTCAACGAAAAGAAAATGTAATAGCGGCAGAAAACCGTCAGCCGCTCAAAACCTTCGAAGACAAAGTAAAAGATATTCGACGGGATAAAATTTAAGGAATAAATTTTGGAACTAAAAATCATTACCCTCTACATCATGGCATTTTTTTATACATTCGCCGGTATTATGCATTTCATAAATCCAAAATTTTTCTTACGCATTGTGCCTCCCATCCTCCCAATGAAGCTAATGCTCGTATACCTCAGTGGAGTAGCGGAAATCATTTTAGGAATTGCACTTATTCCAGAAGCAACAAGAAGTCTCGCCGCCTGGGGAGTAATCGCCCTACTCCTCGCAGTCTTTCCTGCCAATATCTACCACTTTACGTCCAAAGGTGCCGGCATGAAAATTCCAATGTGGTTACTTACGATTAGACTTCCAATTCAGTTCGCGTTGATGGTTTGGGCTTGGTGGTATACTTAGGAATTTTTTGCCACAGAGGCGCAGGTGTGGGGGAGAGACTTTTCTTTCTAGGAATTTGCATTCAACTTCTCTCATAATTCTATCTCCTTCTATCCCACAAATTAAAAGCTTATACTATCCGACCTTTTGAATTATTTCAAGCCACAGGAAAAGAGTTCGATTTTAAGAATGTAAAAAAGCTAATTCCGAACTATGAAAAGATATTTCCAGAGTCAACTATGGATTTACTTCAGATTTATCATAATCATATAATTTGTTGATTTTACGGTGCGACTAATATCACGACAAGTTCGGTGAAAGTGGGTTGGTCGTATCATTTATATTTTTAAGGAAGAGCAAATTCTTGGATTTTTACAAAGAACACAGAAATATTTGACGAGCAGGAATATTTTATTTTTGATGGCGAATAATTATGAACATAGCAATTATTGTTTTTGATATTATTAGTTTAATTTTATTTATTTTGAGTATAGTCTTTGTATTGAAGTATCGAAGGCAAGTTGAGCTAGGTAAGTCTTACATACCATTTGAGAAAAAAATAAGTGATTTGCCGCTAGAGTCGAAGACTGTATTAATGCCGTTTAATTGCAAAAATTGCGGAGCAGCAATTAATTTTAATTATTCGGATACTCAATGTAATAGCTGCAATACAGAATTTAAAATGCCGGAAGAATATAAAAACATTATCATTCTTCGTATCGCACAAAATGATCAATTGCTCAAAATACAGAAAACTTTTAGAAAATTTTCTTTTCTTACATCAGTCCCATTTAAAGCAGGAATGATTTTTTCTTTATTTTTGATTGTCGCAATTTTTTTATTTTTAGCTACTAGCTCAAAAAGAATTAATTCAGAAACTGATTATCTATTTGAATCGCAACTTATTGATGGGGTAATTTTTTCTTTTACATTTTTATTTGCCGCAAGTTTTTATTTGTCACTCATTATTTCAATGGGAAAAGTCTTTGAGAGTTTTACAAATGAGATTCCCAGTGTTTTTAAAAATCGAGAATTCGTGCTAGAAGAAGTTTTAAGTTGCAAAACCTGTGGAGCGGAAATTAAATTTACGGATAATGTTGTATCAAAGAATTGTATGTATTGTGGCGTGGAAAATTATAGAGCCAAGTTTGCCAGAGAACTTGACCTTGTCTTAAGCAGAGCACACGTAATGAGTGCAAATTCACTCATTGACCTTGAACATGATTATAAGTCGAGAATGTATGAATTACTCGTTGTGCCAAGTGTTGTCTATTCCGTAAGTATTTTCCTTCCTATAATATTATTCTTTGGAATAAAGTTATCTTCTTATTTTTAAATTTCATTCTTTCTGTTAATTTCTAAACATCTCTTTAAATCCGATTTTGCGTCTCTTTCAAAAAAGGTATTATGAACTAAACGGGGTAAAATTTTTGCCTCAATTTAAAAGCCCGACTATTGTCAAGATATACCTCTGGTATCCAAGAAAAACTTGGCTTTAAAAAATGTCAATAGGATTCAAAATTCAAAAGTAATAATTCGAGATTATTTATGGAGGACGAACCTTTGGTCGAAAGTATCCATTCAGATAGGTATGCGTTTCTTTTAATCCTTCCATTGTCTTTCTAGCTGAGTAGGAATAAACAACGGTTAGCTGCAGCTTTCCCCTTTCGTAAAGGGGTTAGGGGATTTTTTTAAAACAGTCAGGGCAGTTTTTTGGTTTTGCTTCAAAGCTATTCTCAATAGCCTGCGCCCAAGTTCTTTGTTCGATGAATTCAAGCTTTTCTTTAATGCGGTTTGCATAGATTCCATAATAGCGAATCATCTTACGATTGGGATCAGGCAAGAAGAACAACATCCGCGCCATGAATTCATAAACATCAATCGTTTGTTCTACCTAACACCACACTTTATACTTTTGATGAACAATGACAATTAGCCCCTTCCCTTAAAGGAAGGGGATTTTACAGTATAGATTTGGTAGATTAGTAAATTTTACAATTAATTCCCCTTCCTTTTAGGGAAGGGGCTACGTATTAATATCCGACAACATCTGAAGATATGGGGTTAGGTCAAAAAGTTCTCCATACTTCGATAAGAATCTTGTGTTATAAATTCTCCGAAACTCTTCCCAGTGATCCATCCATATAGATTTGTATAGACTCCATCTTTCGAAGGCAGGAATATAAGCGGGTTTACTTTTATTGGTTGAACAAATATACAAAGTAGTTTGGCTCCTACTCTATATAGGTCAGAAAACGAAAAAGATGTGCAAATTTACGAAAGCCCCAACGGGGCGCAATACTCTCCGTATGGGCGTCCGTTCAACCCATGCATAAATTCACTCAAAAATCCATGTAAAACTTCATGCAAGAATTTATTTAAGAAATTCATTTAAAGATATCAATAAATAATTCCAAAAGATTTCAAGAAGAACTAATCATTCTCCAATTCAGGAAAGCTTAAAACAACTCATCCATTTTCAATAAATCGCTTGCCAAAATAAATGGTTGTAGTCATACATTGACTAGCACAGGAGAATCAATTGTCTAAGAGTTTATACATTACTACGACCGAGCCGAAGAGCGGCAAATCATTAGTTGCCATGGGAATCATGGAATTGTTAAAAAGCGGAGTTTCGAGAGTCGCGTTTTTTCGCCCTATTATAAAAAATCGTGAAAATGGCGAGATGGATCCTGATATAAATTTAATTCGCACTCATTATAATCTACAAATTAGATATGAAGATACTTTTGGTATGGGAATGGATGAAGCTCTCACTCTTATTTCAGAGGATAAGCAAAGTGTTTTAATTGATACAATTATGGCGAAATATAGAAAGTTAGAAGAAGAGTATGACTTTGTACTAATGGAAGGATCTGATTTTTCTGGCTCTACTAGCTCATTTGAATTTGAAATCAATACCGAGCTTGCCAAAAATCTAGGTGCACCGGTTATGTTAGTGTTACCCGCTACTCGAAAAGAGAATGAAGATATACTTTCTGATTTGAATCTTGCGATCGAGTCTTATTCCAATTCCGGTTGCACAATATTAGGCGCAATCGTAACTCGTGTTCCAAGAGACAACTTTATAGCTCTAAAGGATTCTCCAGAGGTTAAGAGTGCGAATTTTCCAATCAACTTTATTCCTGAAAACGATATACTAAGCACTCTCACCATGAAAGAAATCGCGGATTCACTGGATGCAGAAATTCTATACGGAAGCCAATACCTAATGCGTCATGCTTATCATATTACGGTTGCATCGATGAGATTAGAAAATTTTTTAAATCATATCAAAGATGGGACACTTGTGATAGTATCTGGCGATAGAGCCGATATTATTCTAGGTGGATTTCTATGTGCAGAAAATAAAAACTTCCCGCGCATAATGGGACTTGTTCTCACTGGAGGAATTCGTCCTGATGATAATATCAAAAAAATCATTGAAGGATTAGATGCTCATATTCCTGTTGTTCTTACCAAAGAGGATACTCTTCGCACCGTATACCAGATCAATAGCATTGATTCCAAAGTTGCCTCAGAGGATAAGCGCAAAATCAGTATTTACCTCGGTCTCTTTGAATCAAACGTAGACACAAAGAAATTAAAAGAAAAAATGATTGTCTACAAATCAAAACTCGTCACACCAAAGATGTTCGAATTTGATTTAATCCAAAGAGCAAAAGCATTAAAAAAACATATTGTATTGCCAGAAGGAATCGAAGAAAGAATTCTTCGTGCGGCAGAGGTTTTAATAGATAGAGACGTTGTGCGCGTTACCCTACTCGGAAAAGAAAAAGAAATCAAAGAAAAAATCAAAAGACTCGGACTCAAACTAAAAGATGTTACTATAATAGAGCCAACTCAGTCCAAAGACTTTCAAGATTATTGTGAAACCTATTACGATCTTCGCAAGCACAAAGGCATTACAATGGACAATGCAAAGGACGTGATGAGTGACGTTAGTTACTATGGCACGATGATGGTTTTCAAAGGTCACGCCGACGGAATGGTTTCGGGATCTATCAATACCACGCAGCATACGATTAGACCTTCTCTAGAATTTGTCAAAACAAAACCAGGCTTTTCGATTGTATCAAGTGTATTCTTAATGTGTTTACCTGATAAAGTTCTGGTATATGGTGATTGTGCGGTAAATCCAAATCCAACTGCTGCCGAGCTTGCGGAAATTGCTATCTCTTCTGCACAAACGGCAAGGCAATTCGGAATTGAGCCTCGTGTGGCTATGCTCTCTTATTCGACAGGAGATTCAGGCAAAGGAGAAGAAGTAGAAAAAGTAAGAGAGGCAACAGCTCTTGTAAGAGCTAAAATGCCAGACATTTTAATTGAAGGTCCGATTCAATACGATGCGGCGATTGATCCAGATGTTGCTGCCACCAAAATGCCAAATAATCCAGTCGCAGGAAAGGCAACTGTATTTATTTTCCCAGATTTAAACACAGGGAATAACACGTATAAGGCAGTGCAAAGATCGGCAAATGCGGTGGCGATAGGTCCGGTATTGCAAGGCTTAAAAAAACCAGTCAATGATTTGAGTCGTGGTTGCACGGTTCCTGATATTGTAAATACAGTCGTCATCACAGCTATTCAGGCTCAGGAGTAAAAAATGAAAATACTTGTAATCAACACAGGAAGCTCTTCTATTAAATACCAATTATTCGAAATGAATGACAAATCAGTATTAGCCTCTGGACTCATAGAAAGAATTGGAGAAAAGACTGCAAAGCATAAATTCAGCTCTGTGAATCTAAAAGAAAGTATCGTCATAGAAAAATCAATCCCCGATCACGAGACAGGAATCAGTGAAATGGATGAGTTATTGACTGCCACTAAAGACGGAGTGATTAAAAACTCTTCAGAAATTTCTGCCATTGGTCATAGAGTCGTGCATGGAGGAGAAACATTTACCAAACCTACGATCATCGACGAAGATGTTATTAAAGCTATAGAGTCTAATGTTCCACTCGCCCCACTCCACAATCCAGGAAATCTTTCCGGTATCTATGCAGCTAAGAAATTCTTTAAAGGAGTTCCAAACGTAGCCGTATTTGATACAGCCTTTCACCAGACAATGCCTGAAGGTAATTACCGTTATGCAATTCCAAATGAATACTACGAAAAATACAAAATTCGTCGGTATGGATTTCATGGAACTTCGCATCAATATGTTTCTAAACTAACGGCACAGTTTCTAAACAAACCAATTGAGAGTGTAAACTTGATTACCCTCCACTTAGGAAACGGTGCGAGTGTTTGCTCGATTAAAAACGGAAAGAGCTTTGATACTTCCATGGGTATGACTCCACTCGAAGGTCTTATCATGGGAACAAGAACGGGAGATTTAGATCCTGCGATTCCTTTTTTTATGGCAGACCATGTAAAGCTTTCTTATAAAGAAATTGATACACTTCTAAACAAACAAAGCGGATTAAAGGGAATATCCGCTCTAAATGACATGAGAGATATTTTAGCAAAGAAAGCAGAAGGCGACAAAAATGCAAAGCTTGCCATTGAAATGTATGTAAAGCGAATTCGAAAATACATTGGAGCCTATTTAGTTGGACTCGATGGAAAATTAGACGCGATTGTTTTCACTGCGGGCATTGGCGAGAACGCAACAGAAATTCGAAAACTTTGTATGGAAGATTTATCCTCTCTCGGAATTGAATTAGATGAAAATAAAAACAATGCGAGTAGTAAACAAGTTCGTGAAATAAATACTGAGAAAAGTAAAATTAAAATTCTTGTTTGCCCCACAAATGAAGAACTAGAAATTGCCCAACAGGCAAAAGATGTGATTGAAGCAAATTAAAATATTTCGATAGACAAAAGTCTATATACGTAATCTAAATGGCTAATTCCTAAATCGGAGAAAAGGTATGTCTGCAACACCAGAACAATCAATTACAAATGCAAAACAAGTGGATGTAGATCCAGTTGAAACAAAAGAGTGGCTTGAGGCTCTTAATGGAGTCATCGCAGTCGAAGGCACTGACCGAGCCGCTTACCTCATTGACAAGCAAATAGAATTTGCAAGAGTCAATGGAGTTGTGCAGCCATTCCAAGCTGAAACTCCATACATCAATACAATCCCAGTTGAACACCAAGTTCCTCTTCCGGGTAATCAAGCAGTGGAAAGAACAATTCGTGCTTACACTCGCTGGAATGCAATGGCAATGGTTCTTCGGGCTAATGAGGACTCGAATGTGGGTGGACATATTTCTTCTTTCCAATCCGCAGCAACGTTATACGATATAGGATACAATCATTTTTGGCACGCTCCTTCTGAAACACATGGAGGAGATTTAATCTATGTGCAAGGACATTGTGCTCCCGGAATTTATTCCCGTGCATTTTTATTGGGGCGTTTAACTGAAGAAGAGTTAATCAACTTTCGCCAGGAGGTTGACGGAAAGGGTATTTCTAGTTATCCGCACCCGTGGCTCATGCCTGACTTCTGGCAATTCCCAACTGTGTCAATGGGACTTGGTCCTATCATGGCAATCTACCAGGCACGTTTCATGAAATACATGCAGACTAGAGAATTAATAAAAACCGAACCTCGAAAAGTCTGGGCTTTTCTAGGTGATGGAGAAACAGATGAGCCTGAGTCGTTAGGCGCTATAGGAATGGCAGGAAGAGAAAAATTAGACAACTTAATTTTTGTAATCAACTGTAACCTGCAAAGACTAGACGGACCTGTTCGCGGAAATGGAAGTATTATCCAAGAACTAGAAAGCGAATTTAGAGGTGCTGGCTGGAATGTTATCAAAGTAATCTGGGGAAGACATTGGGATATTCTTTTTGCGCGTGATAAGAAAGGACTCCTTATGAAACGACTTGGAGAAATTGTAGATGGAGAATACCAGACCTTCCGATCTAAGAACGGAGCCTACATTCGCGAGCATGTTTTTAACACTCCCGAATTACAGGCGTTAGTCGCTGATTGGTCAGACGAAGATGTATGGAATCTGAACCGAGGTGGACACGATGTTCACAAAGTATATGCAGCGTATCACCAAGCAGTAAATCACACGGGGCAACCTACCGTTATTCTCGCAAAGACTGTAAAAGGCTATTGGATGGGAAGCTCGGGACAAGCTATGAACATTGCTCACCAACAAAAGCATATGAGTGACGTGGATGTAAAAGCATTTAGAGATCATTTTAAAATTCCTGTAACAGATGACCAATTGCACAAACTTCCCTTTGTAAAATTTGCAGAGAATAGCCCCGAAATGAATTATATGCGGGCTCGTCGAAATGAGTTAGGCGGATATTTACCTCAGAGAAGAAAAAAAGGAGACACTCTCAAAGTTCCTGGCTTAGACGCGTTTGCCTCACTATTAGAAGCAACAACAGATGCAAGAGAGCTTTCTACTACAATGGCATTTGTGCGCATACTCAATATTCTCCTCAAAGACAAAGAGATTGGAAAGAGAATTGTGCCAATCGTTCCCGATGAATCTAGAACCTTTGGTATGGAAGGACTCTTTAGACAACTCGGAATCTGGAATCAAATGGGTCAGCTCTATACCCCACAGGACAAAGACCAACTTATGTTCTATCGCGAAGACAAAAAAGGGCAAGTCTTACAAGAAGGAATCAATGAAGCAGGAGCTATGAGTGATTGGATTGCAGCGGCTACTGCGTATTCAACGCATGGTGTGGCGATGATTCCATTTTTTATTTTCTATTCTATGTTTGGATTTCAAAGAGTGGGAGATTTATGCTGGGCTGCCGGTGATATGAGAAGCCGTGGATTTTTACTTGGTGGAACATCCGGGCGCACTACTCTCAATGGAGAAGGCTTACAACACGAAGACGGGCACAGTCATCTATGGAGTGCAACCATTCCAAATTGTATTAGCTATGATCCAACGTTTAGTTTTGAACTAGCGGTCATTTTACAAGATGGATTAAAAAGAATGTATCAAGACCAGGAAGACGTATTCTATTACATCACTGTGATGAACGAGAATTATCCGCATCCGGGTCTACCTAAGGGAGAAGAAAAAAATATCCTGAAAGGTATGTATCAACTTACTAAATCAAAAGATGCAAAACTAAAAGTGCAACTTCTAGGAAGTGGAACTATTTTTAGAGAAGTAATTGCAGCTTCCGAAATGCTAAGAAATGATTGGGGAGTAGAAAGTGATATCTGGGGATGTCCGAGTTTTACCGAACTAGGTCGCGACTGGAATACAGTAAGCAGAAATAATTTGCTAAACCCAGAGGGGAAAATGCAAATTAGCCACGTAGAAGCTTGCCTCAAAGACACAAAAGGTCCCGTGATTGCGGCAACTGATTATATTAGAATGTTTGCCGAGCAAATTCGTCCTGCGATTCAAAACGCTGGCAAGAGATACTCTGTTCTTGGAACTGACGGCTTTGGAAGATCGGACACAAGAGAAAAGCTTCGTCACTTCTTTGAAGTAGACAGAAAGTGGGTGACCATTGCGGCACTCAAAGCCCTTGCAGATGAAGGTCAAATTGAATACAAAAAAGTTTCCGAGGCAATTAAGAAATACGGAATTGATCCTAAGAAACCAAATCCATTAACAGTGTGAGATAGGAATTTATATGGCAAAACTAATTGATGTTAAAATTCCCGATATAGGGGATTACAGTGATATACCTGTAATTGAAGTTCATGTAAAAGCAGGTGACATGGTAGATGCAGAGCAATCGCTTATTACTCTCGAGTCTGATAAGGCAAGTATGGATGTTCCTTCTCCGGCAGCGGGAATTGTAAAAGAAATAAAAATTAAAATTGGCGATAAGGTTTCGAAAGATCATACCTTCTTGATTTTAGAAGCTGATGAGTCTACTTCTACAGTAGCGGCTACTCCGTCTAAGCCTACACCTCCTCCTGTGCAACAGATAGCGCCTACTCCACCGCAAGCAGTTAAGGAAGCTCCTCAAGTTCAGGCGCAAGCGGTTACTCATGATACTATCTCAGGCACAAGTCATGCAAGTCCAAGTGTGCGAAAGTATGCAAGGGAGCTTGGAGTTGATATAACCCAAGTCAAAGGAACAGGACCGAAAGGAAGAATTACACAAGAAGATGTGCAAAAGTTTGTGAAGTCAGTCATGAGCGGACAAACCTCAGTTGGCGCTGGGACACAGGGTTCTGGCTTAAACCTATTACCCTGGCCTAAGGTGGATTTCAGTAAATTTGGCTCAACTACAAGACAGCCGCTTTCTAGAATTAAAAAAATCTCTGCGGCAAATCTTTCTCGCAACTGGATAGTCATTCCATCTGTCACCTACCACGAAGATGCAGACATTACTGATTTAGAAGCATTTAGAAATGATACAAACAAACAAAACGAAAAAGCTGGAATTAAAATTACAATGCTTTCGTTTATCATCAAAGCTTGTGTCGCGGGACTAAAAAAATTCCCTGAATTCAATAGCTCACTCGATGGAGATGATTTAGTTTTAAAAGAATATTTCCATATTGGATTTGCAGCAGATACTCCAAACGGTCTTGTTGTTCCTGTGATTAAAGATGCGGATAAAAAAGGAATTTATGAAATTGCAAAAGACGCCGGAGAGCTTGCAAAACTTGCAAGAGAAGGAAAGCTTAAGCCAGAACAAATGCAAGGTGCTTGCTTTACTATTTCGTCGTTAGGCGGTATAGGTGGGACGTATTTTTCTCCAATCATAAATGCACCGGAAGTTGCAATTCTTGGAGTGAGTAAAGCTTCAATAAAACCGGTTTGGAATGGAAAAGAATTTATCCCAAGACTGATTTGTCCTCTTTCTCTGACAGCAGACCATCGCGTAATTGATGGAGTGCTTGGAACAAAATTTAACGTGTATATCGCGGAGTTACTCGCAGATTTCCGCAGAGTGGTATTGTAAAAGGATTTACTATGGCAGAAAAAGAAATTAAAGTTCCAGACATTGGAGATTTTGATGTAGTTCCTATTATCGAAATTTTTATTAAGCCAGGGGATATTGTCCAAAAAGAACAAGCTCTATTGGTATTAGAATCAGACAAAGCTTCCATGGAAATTCCATCAGATGAAGCAGGTAAAATTGTATCAGTCGCAGTAAAAGTCGGTGATAAAGTTGGAAAAGGGCAAGTAATCGCAGTAATCGAAGTCGCCTCAACTGCAAGCACGACCCAAGCGCCTAATACAAATATTCCACCAAAGGCAGAGACTCCCAAACCACAAGCGGTTACTACTCCTTTACCCGCAGGTTCATACAATGGAAAAGTCGATCACGAATGTGAAATGGTAGTTTTGGGTGCAGGACCCGGTGGATACAGTGCTGCCTTCAGAAGCGCTGATCTCGGAATGAGCACTGTGTTAATTGAGCGTTATCCTACAATCGGGGGAGTATGTTTAAATGTGGGTTGTATTCCCTCTAAAGCACTACTTCACACGGCGGCTGTTATGGAGGAAGTAAAATCAATGGCGGCACATGGGATTGTTTATGGAGATCCAAAACTTGACATTGATAAACTAAGAGCACACAAAGATTCAGTTGTGGGAAAACTCACTACGGGTCTTGCTGGAATGGCAAAGATGCGCAAAGTGAAGATTATCCGCGGTTACGGAAAGTTCATAGATGCAAATCATATCGAAGTAGACTTAACAGAAGGAACTGGACAAAAGATAACGGGGAAAAAAGAGATTATCCGCTTTCAAAAATCAATTATCGCAGCAGGAAGTCAGTCAGTAAAACTTCCCTTCCTTCCCGTTGATCCACGCGTTGTAGATAGCACAGGCGCCCTACTTTTAAAATCAGTTCCCAAAAGAATGCTTGTGATTGGTGGAGGGATCATTGGTCTTGAAATGGCTACCGTTTACAGCACATTAGGCGCAAGAATTGATATTGCTGAAATGATGGACGGTCTTATGGCAGGTGCAGACAGGGATTTACAAAGAGTGTGGGAAAGAAAGAATGCACATCGCTTCGACAAAGTAATGTTAAAAACTCGCGCCTCTAAAGCAGAAGCAAAGCCAGACGGAATTCATGTTTCTTTTGAAGGAGAGAATGCTCCTTCCTCGCCAGAAGTTTATGATTTAGTATTAGTTGCGGTAGGGAGAACTCCAAACGGTAAAAAGCTTGACGCCGACAAAGCGGGAGTAGCCGTTACGGATAGAGGTTTCGTTCCAGCAGACAACCAACAAAGAACAAACGTAAGTCATATTTTTGCGATAGGCGATATCATCGGTCAACCAATGCTCGCACACAAAGCAGTTCACGAAGCACATGTGGCAGCAGAGGCAGCGTTTGGTATGAAGTCTTATTTTGATGCAAAACAAATTCCTTCCGTAGCCTACACCGACCCCGAAGTAGCGTGGGCGGGAATCACAGAGGAGCAATGCAAAGAAAAAGGAATCAAATACAAAAAAGGTCATTTCCCGTGGTCGGCAAGTGGGCGGGCAATAGCGAATACCCGCGATGAAGGTTTCACAAAACTTTTATTTGATGAAGAAACTCACCGGATCATCGGAGGAGGAATCGTGGGAACTCACGCGGGTGATTTAATCGGCGAAGTCTGTCTTGCGATTGAAATGGGAGCAGATGCAATTGACATTGGAAAAACAATTCATCCACACCCTACTCTGGGAGAATCAATCGGAATGGCAGCAGAAATTGCCCACGGAACTTGCACGGATGTGCCACCGCAGAAGAAGTAAATTTGTATTTAGCAAAGCAATAAGAAGAAGCCACAGAACTCAAATACTAAAGGGTATCTGTGGCTATTCACTGTTATTCCATTTATTAATGGATAACGGTAATTTACCTTACCAAGAAATTTTATAAGTGCAGGATTCAGCCCCTTTTTTTCTGCAAGGTTTAGTATCATCGTGTACCACATTTACATGGTCTTTAAATCTACTCGCCATCGCAGAAATTATACCTCTATCAAATGCGCAGGGATAAGGTGTATATTTTTTAGTAGTAAAGCTAAAATTTTAAGCTTCCTTTTTATAAATCTGCGCTTTTTTATTTGTTCGTAAAAATAGCTTCAATTTTAATGCGAGAACTTCTGATTAAGAATATTTCTAGATGCAAAACAAAGCATTTGCCTTTCGTGTAAATCCAAAGTATCTGGAAGAAATTATGCAACTGCTATCGATCCAAAGTTAAAGTTAGATTTGTCCATGATGTTAAGAGACTAAGCGATGGGGGACAAACCCACCGTTAGGTGTAAACCCAATTCTACTAGGTAGGCTGGTTACTCCTCTCGCGTAAGGCGAGTCAATAATCTCCCTAAACTATTCACAAAATTTTGAGATGACAAACTAATTTGTTTTTCTGACTATGACTTAGAAGGAAAATTCACCGATAGTAAACTTATGAATGTAAGAGACTTATACAATATTTACGAATCAATCAATCGAGATATTGCGAAACTAAAAACTACTCGAAGTAGTATACCTGTGGATAGAGAATATACATCCGTCTTACAAAATACAATCACATCCGAAATTGAAAAATTTGAAAGTCTAAAGAAACTCATTCAAGAACTCGAAGTGGAAATTCCTGACGATTATAAAACAGTCGAAAAACAGAGCGTAGATTACACAGATCCTTCCTTTTTTCCAATGGTATAAGAGCCTGTCTGAAACCTGTTGGCGGGTCTGGGAGCTTTACTTTTACCAATAAGACCTACTCGGCAATCTTAAGAATGTTATAATTTTTTTTTGAGTAAAATACTCTAATTTCATCACCAATTTTTAATGAGTCATATTTATATATTTCATCGTCAAAAACTTTTATTCCAATACTATCTGAAGAATTGTGTTCATCTTTGATCTTTCCAATAATTTCAATCTCTTTAACACGACTTAGCCTGTGAATAGATTTAACTTCCAAAGTTCCATACACACCAAAGTGCTTATATTGGTACCTAACATTATAAATACTCATTTCTCTAGTCAAATAGTAAGATAATAGAAGACACGAAAATAAAGGTATTGCAACTCCAAGAATTGCCAGCTTATCATCATCATTATAATTTAACTTTTTCGTATTTATCCCGAATACTGTTTCTAGAAATTTTGATTTAGTAAGTAAATTTGATTTTGTCAATAGAAAAGCAGAAAGAACATATCCTGTGAATCCAAATAAATATGCGGTAAGAGTTAAAAAATCTGAGAATAGATTATTTTCAACTAATGTAATTAGTATAGAATAATTACAGCCAAGTACTATTAAAATTGTAACCAATGAAATTGATAATACTGTAATTTTTTTTTCCATTTAATGGAACCTCTATTTAATTTGTTTTAATGAATTAATAACTCATCTTACGCAAGGTGAGTGCCAGCGTTCCCAGCGCTGAGGGTGGGGTTTACACCTAACGGTGGGTTTGCTGCCGCAGGCTATTGGTTCTATTGATTTATTAGATTTACCTAATATTCTTGATTGCATTAAAAAACCCATTGTTTTATTCTCTTGCGTAAGGTGAGTTAATAACTCACCTTACGCAAGGTGAACCGAGTGTTAATTCTGTCAACTCGCTTTGTGCCCCAGTAGCCAAGCCATGTGGATAATTATAATTAACCACTAATCTATTTTATGTATAAGAATACATAAAAACTAAATTCAGCGGCTATTCATGGTAAAGCTCCGACGAGCAATGGTATTTCATTTTAATGAATGTTTTATTGATTCAGCATAATTTTATTTTGTCGCATAATGACTAATGAGACATTAACAATTCAATTAAGTCTCATTGTACTTTTTTGTTGAAAATTTTTTTAAAACTAAATCCTAAAACTGAGTCGGTCGAAAATGTGATTACCGATGAAAAAAGAAATTCAAAAAAAGAGAAAACTCCCTGGGAAAAATGATAAGGTAGTAAATCTAAACTTATTCAAAATAAAAAAATCTCTAACAGAAGAAGGATTTGAAGTTATAGAGAACGATAAGGGTGAAATAAAACTCATCTTGCGATTAGCGAGATAAAAATATCTTTTTTAAAAACACCAATTTCGCTTACACAAGCTAAATTCATTTTCGGGAATATTCATCCTGTAAATCTTATTAATCCTGTCTAAAAAATCCCTTTATCGAAAACAAATATAGCTCGTGTATATTACGTATTTCTAATAAATCAATAGAACCAATAGCCTGCCTTATATTGCGAACCTTAGGGAGCAACATTGAGTTTAGCAAAGCCGCAGAGAACGCAAAGAGTATTGATTTTTTTAACTCTATTCTTTTTCGCGGCTTTGCGTGAGAAAATCTTCTTTTTACACAGCCTCCTAAATAAGTCATTACTTTTATTGAATTTTAAACTTGCCATAACAAGCCTGTTTAAAACTGTAATCTTAGTTGAGTTGCCCGCTTAGCTCAGTTGGTAGAGCGTTTCCCTCGTAACGAAAAGGTCGCCAGTTCGATTCTGGCAGTGGGCTAACAGGAAGGAAAATGCCATACCAAGAATTAATTGGAAGCTTAAATGCTACAGGACAGAAACACGCAATCGTTGTTTCTAGATTCAACGAGTTCATTACAGAAAGCCTTTTAAAAGGAGCCTTAGACTCTTTATATCGCCATGGAGTCAAGGAAGAAGACATTACAGTTGTCAGAGTTCCAGGTGCTTATGAAATTCCACTTACAGCAGACAAGCTTGCTAAATCGAAAAAATATGACTCAGTTATTTGTATAGGAGCTGTAATTCGTGGCTCTACATCGCATTACGATTTCGTAGCCGGCGAATCAGCGAAAGTGGGAAACATTGGCTTACAAAATTCCATTCCTGTCATTTTCGGGGTACTTACTACAGAGAATATTGAACAAGCTATTGAACGTGCAGGAACAAAAGCAGGCAATAAAGGGGCAGAAGCAGCCACAACCGCAATAGAGATGGTCAATCTCTTAAAACAAATCTAATGGCATCTAGACATAAAAGCCGTTCTGTAACCCTACAAGCTCTTTACCAGATTGAATTAACTGGTGTGTCGATCGGAGATGCACTCAGCTTTAGCTGGTATGACAAAGTACTCGAGGCAGAAGAAAAAGAACTTGCGACCCAATTAATTAAAGGTGTTGTGAAAAATTGGGATTTACTCGATACAATAATAAAGTCCTATTCTAAAAACTGGGATTTCGAGCGCATATCAGTTGTTAATCGCTGCATATTGCGTTTGTCCATTTATAGCTTGATCAACCAGAGAGATATTCCTCCGAAGGTTGTGATTAATGAAGCGATAGAGCTTACGAGAGAGTTTGAAGCAGAGACTGCCGTATCCTTTATCAATGGAATTCTAGATGCAGTTTATAAGGATGAATTAGCCAAGCTCAGCGGAGATTAGGTATGGAACCAATCAAAAAAAATAGACTCAAGTTTGAATCAGTAGAACCTGAAACCAATCCAAATGTTACTCAATACGAAACAGATGAATATTCCACAATGCAACTTAGGCGGCAGACAGCAACGAATCCTATTCCGTGGATTCTTTTTTTTCTGCTGCTACTCTTAGTAATAGGGGGCACAACTTGGTATTATTTTTTTGCAAATAAAAATTCTTTAGAGCCTTTTGCAAAAGGTGATTTAGCAGAAGACAAATCCGGTGGTCTAGACAGAATTTTAGAAAGACCCTATATGCCTTCTAGCTCTACAAATCCTAGGCTAGCAGAGTGTATTACTCTCTATTTGGAAAGATACCAAAAGAAAGCTGAAACAAAATGTGAAGAATTCTTGAATCGACCGGAATCAGACCAAGATAAATCCATTGCCTTAACTGTCCTCGGCGTTATCTTTGACGAAAAGGGACGTTATCCACAGGCAATTGAATACTTACGTAAAGCAGTAGCCTATGATCCAAAGAATATTTATGCCTACTACGACTTGGCTGTTGCCTATAAACATGATGGTAGACTTGCCGATGCGAGAACAACGATTCAAAGAGCAAAGGAATTAGCGCCGAATGATGCAAAGGTTTCTTTATTAGCAGGAAACTTACTCTACGATGCAAATGATCCGAAAGCAGCAATGGAATCCTTTAAGGATGGTCTTTCCAATACTCCAAACGATCCATCTCTAGCATACAATTTGGCTCTTGCCCAATACAAACAAGGCATGATTCCCGAAGCCATAGAAAACTTCCGAAAAGCGATTCAAAGTGGAGGCACTGGGCAAATCGCCGAATTGGCACATGGTCATTTGGGATCAATTTTCTATTACCGGGAAGATATGAATGGGGCAGAGCATCACTTCCGCCAAGCCATTGCAATCAAACCAAATGATTCTCGATACCTGTATAACCTAGGTGTAGTCCTTCTAAAGAAGAAGAACACGGAAGAAGCTGTTTCTTTTCTACAAAAGGCTTTGGACGCAGGAGCAACTGATCCTGAAATCTACCGCTTTATCGCAGAGTCTTTTGAAGACTTAAAAATGTATGACAATGCAATTGCTTCTTTAGAAAAAGCTTTACGTCTACGTCCTGATGATGTGGACACTTTAATCCAATTGGCTGATCTTTATTACAACCATGGCAACTTGAGTCAGGCGGAAGAAACTTTTAGAAAAGTAATTCGCGTTACTCCAGGAGATTCTAATACTGAATCTGCACGGGTAAACCTGGGTATTATATTGGATGATATGGAGAGATACGGGGAAGCAATCATAGAGTTCGAAAAGGCATTGGAATTAAACCCAAAAAACGAAAATGCATACTACAATCTAGGGATTGCCTATAAACACGCCGGTCAACCTACAAAAGCTTTGGAAAGTTGGAGAAAAGCAAGTGCCATCAATCCTTCCGAAACCAAGCATAGAGAAGCAATCGCCGACTATTACCTGGAAAGCAATTATTTAGACGAAGCCGCCCGCGAATACGAAGAAATCGCCAAAGCAAACCAATACAATTACAAAGTCAGATTAAAGCTGGCTGATTCCTACTTCAAAAGACAGCAACTAGATTTGGCTGAAAAGAATCTAATCTTCGTTCTAAATCACTCTAAAAACGGCGATGAAATTAAGCTTGCTCATAGAAAACTCGCCCTAGTTTATTCGGAAGGCGATTCCAAGAACAAAACTAAGGCAAAAGATGAGGCATACCGTGGCTCACATATTGATCCAGATGATATGGAAGGAAGACTAGTCCTAGCGAAAGTCCTAATAGACTCAAATTCCCTTATGGATAGAGAAAAAGCCATTGATGAGCTAACTGCTATCATCAGGTCAGATGTAAAGCCAAAGCTAGCAGCCAAAGCTTATAACTATCTTGGAGTTTGCTTTTATAAAAATCATGAATATAAGAAAGCTTTGCGGGAATTTCAAAATGCAATTGATTTAGATCCAAATCTAACCGATGCTTATGATAACAAGAGAGCTGCAAGAGCAGAATACGAGACAAGCATTCAGAGCAAGCAAACGGCTTACTAATTTCTTGACTTATTTTGGCAGCCTGAGAATGTGAAAGTGGTAGCGAACTTTTACAGCTATTAGTGTTACTAGATTGATGACAAAACAAACAGTTATTTCTAAGAATAGTTCTGGCAGAAAGATCAAAAACAAAATCTTTGCGATAGCCTTGGTTTTTATTAGCATTCTTCCTCTTTTCTCTGCGAACACAGAAAAAGATGAGTTACAAGAAAACCTCCAAGGCTCAGAAAAGAAGCAAAAACAAGCTTTGCTCTCCATCAAGACAGCAAAGCGAGAAGATTTATTTCCCTTAATATCTACAATTTTAAAATCCACCTCTTCTGAAGGAGAAATCCAAGGAATCATACTTGATCTTTACTTTTCTTATGGAACAGATATAGAGAAATACAATCCAAATCTAATTGGAGATTTGGAATGGGTATTTGATAACACTAAGAATGAAGCAAATATAGTAAAAGTTTTGCATTATGCAGCGACCTACAAAGAAAAGCGACTCATGTATCATATTCTAGACTATATCACCTACCGAGATGCAACAGTCAGAGAGTATACATTCAAAGCAATTGATAGCTTTAAAGACGACAGAGCACTTCCTTTTATTTTAGAATTAGGAAGCTCCGATCAACCAATTCACCGTTACTATTACCTTGAATCACTCAATTTTATAAATGATGAGCGTGCGAGTATGCATGTTACGAAACTTTTAAGTGATCCGAGTCCGGCAATTCGAAGTGAATGCATAGTTGTAATTGAAAAACTAGGATTAAAAGAAAAATTAAACTCCGTTCTTGCAATGGCAACTAACGATTCCAATTACGAAGTGCGCAAAACAGCCGTTGTCTCCTTACGAAATCAACGTTCCAAATTTCCAACCACAGTTTTTCAGAAAACAATTTTCGATGCAAACAGAGAAGTTAGAGACGTAACTGTAGATGCAATCAATGCAATCAAAGATCCTTCCTATGCAAGATTTATTTCTTCCGCAATGGAAAAAGAAAGCCTCTCCCCTCTTCGCCTGAAAATGGTAGAGAGTCTTTTAACCTTAAACAATCACGGGGGTGGATTAGGATTATCCGCTGCCCTTCGTAAAGACAAAGACAGCCAAGTAAGATCAAGGGCAGCCTTTGCAATAGGAAAACTGAAAGCAACTCCTGTTGTTCGCGATTTAGTTTCCTCTTTACAAGTAGAAACAGTTGTAAATGTAAAAATTGAAGTCACTCGTTCCTTAGGGTCAATGAAAGAAAAATCCGCTGTGCCTGTAATTCTAAATAAACTACAAACAAACGAAGCAAATGAATTGAGATCAGAGTTTTTAACTGCCCTAAATCAAATAGATGATCCAAAGGTAATGCCAGTTATCTTCGACTTAATTGATCTAGAAAACGCAGAGACCATAAAGACAGGAATGAAGCAACTTCTAAGAACTATGCTCTATCGTTACCACGGTGGCGGAAAAGACTATAGAACTATCGCCATTTCAGAAAAAGTTTCGATGAACTAATTATCTTACTAGGAATCTGCATCCAACTTCTTCCAAAATTCTCCTTCCATCTATCACACAAATTAAAAGCTTAAAGCAAAAGTGGACTTTCGTCTCTTTCATAAAGAGATGTCTTGAATTAAACGGGAGAATTTTTCACGAATTAATTTACTGATATGGAAAAAGGAAATCAATTTTTCTGATTTCAAAAACTCGCTTGGAAATCCAAAAAGACTCTCCTACCTTCTCTAATGTAATCATTCGGATAGGCTAAACGCTGAACTGTAAGTTGATATTCATTTAGCGCATTATATACATTAAGCGCTAGACTCATATTTTCTAATAGTTTATAACTTATTCTGAAATTTATATTTGTCCATGCTGGCACATTTTTGGGTCTGTAGGTTGGATAAGAGTAAGGATTGCTGTAATCATTCGATTGTAACATTCCTGTTATTGGATCAACTTTACCTATATCACTTTTTCTTCTGATAACTTCTCCCTGCCTCTGCACAGATATTGATCCCTGCCAATCATTCCAGTTAGCAGATAATCCAAAGTTTGCGGTGCTTGCGGGAGAAATGGTTACTTCGTTTGGAGTCTTGGAAACTTTCGTATCTAAATTATGTTCGAGGTATCTTTGGAATCTGGAATAATTAACAAACCCATTTACATATTTTAAATTAACTAACAGTTCAACTTCAACTCCTCTATTGCCCATAGTATAAACGTTTTGGAGAAGATTAGTTGTTCCACTGTAGTCGATTACATTTTCAAATCTGGTTTGAAAAACATTTAATCTAAAATTATAATTCGAACTCATAATCCAGTCCATTGCAACTTCCATTGTTTTAATTACTTCTGGACTGATCTTTCGGGGGTTATTAGAGCCCGCAATAGAGGTGTTAACCCCAAATAATTCCCCGACCGATGGTTCACGAAAAGCTGTGCCTCCTAAAAATTTCAATGTCACTTTATGACTCAAAAAATAAACCATTCCAACTCTAGGACTTGTTTTGCGGTAGATTTTTTTTTCATTGGTGATAAAAGGTGCTCCAATATTTTTTGTTGGAAAAGACTGAACCAGCGAAGTAGAAGTAATTGGATCATAAATTTCTGCGGTGGGAGAGCCGAAATATTCTTTATAGGGATAATCAATTCCTCTAAAATGATATTGAGATTCGTCGTAACGAACGCCGAGAGTAAACTCTACATTTTTATTAAACAATTTTCCAGATGTAATTTGTGCAAAGGGGGCAATTTTATAAATTGGCTTGTTTGTAATCCAATCCATCATAGGGTTTAGCGGCAAATTCATATTATTCGGATTAGTTTTACCGCTTCCATGTAAATTCAAATCTGCATTACTTGTATGACTTTTATCTCCTCTATAAGAAATTTCATTTGCCTCTACACCTGAGATGAAAGTTCCTCCGTTTCCAAAAAGATAAGTCATTTGCGCTCTACCAAAGTTGTTTTGTAAATTTGTATAAACTTGTTCCGTGAGTCCATTCGGAAAAGATTTATTCCCACTCGGATAAAGCCTTGCATTATAATCCCAAAAATTGGTAGTATGTCGTATAACGTATTCATGGCTTAGTTTATCGGATATATTTTTTGCATATTTAAAAATGAAAATGTCTCTGCCTTCCCTGTTCGGTGCATACGTATCTGGAATACTTTGCAACCATCCATTAAAATTTTCATAAGTCCAATGCTGTCTGTGATATTGAAAAGAAAATCCTTTTAGGTTTCCTTCTCCTTCTAATTTAGAAAACAGGTAATAGCTTTTATGATTATCTTTAATTGGAAATTTTTGTAAATATCCAAAAGCATCTTTTCTACCTGATGCATCATAATTACTATATTCACTTCCGTTTGTCTGGTAAGAATTATAACTTAAAACATAAGAAAACATTTTTCCAGTATTTCCAGTTATGAAATCATAAATTCTTGTTCCATAATTTCCAACGCGAGTTCGCATATTTAAAGAGCCCTTTAAATCGAAACCTGAATAAGTATTCAAACTAATAACACCGTTAGTCGCATTAGACCCATAGAGTGCTGATCCGGGTCCTCGAATTACCTCGATAGATTTTACAATATTAAGCGGAGTCAATTCCCAGGTAAGTGCAGAGCCATAAAAAAGTTCATTGTGCTGCACTCCGTCTACTAACATCAAAAGATGATTATTATTCCAACCTTCAAAAAGTCCTCTGGAGCTAACAGTCTTTCTTTCATTTACACGGGAAGGTGAAAAGCCAGGGAGTTGGTATAAAATATCATTTAAAGAATTTCGTCCAAAGTCTCTAATTTGTTTATCTGAAATAGTAGATACAATATTGGGTGCTTCTCTAATTCTTTGTTTTTTCTTAGTTGCTATAAAAACAATTTCTTCTTCTAATTTAAAAAGATCTCTTCGTTTGCTTTTTCCTGTTTGCTTTCTTCAGAAGAATTAGGATTGGATTTATTTTCCTTTTTACTTTCTATCTCCTGAATCTTTTGATTTATTTTTTTTTGCTCTTCCTCTAATTGATAAATTTGCTTTTTGAGGTTTCCATCTTTTTCTTTTAATTCTTTTACATCTTCTTCCTGACTAAATATTTTGAAGTTCAATAAAATGATTAGGATGACAAATTTCAAGATTTGAGTTTTCATAAACGTATTAAAGCAAATACCAGAATAATGACAATTCATAATAAATTGCTAATAGCTAAATTAGACTCTTTGCAATCCTTCAACCCTTCTAGACTTTTAATCCTTCATGTCCTTTTCAAGTCTTTGTTCAAAGGTTAGACAAGCTTCCATCCGCTCTCATCCGACAGCCAATCTATAAAAGTCGGCGATAATCTTTAATCTTTCTTCTCGTAAATATCATCCACTTTCATATTCAGCTTAAACAATGCTTTCTCTGCAATAATAAGCTTCCAGATTACAGTTCTAAGTAAGCTAAACAAGAATCCGGGGCTAATATGGACTATCTTCATTAGAATATCTTTGTCGATTCGAACAACCTTTGCCTTCTCCGAAACGGTAATCATTGTCTGAGACCTGGGAGAGTCACTTACGATAGAAGTTTCTCCAAAGAAATCCCCTTTTTCGTATGTCGTAATCTTCATATTCTTTTTGTGATATTTTTTAATAACAGCCACAGTTCCTTCGTAAATAAAATACATAGACCCATCACCCTTATCGCCTTCGGAATAAATCTTATCCCCCCGAAGCATGATACGATTGTGAAGATTATGAACATAATTAAAAACATTGATATTGTCAACCCGACTCTCATTCAGTCGAGTAGCTAATGCTGGATCAAGCTCTGGAAGTGCTTTGATGATTTTATCAATGGAAGACTCTGCGCGTATCAAACGGGCAATGGTAGCTTTTAAAATAGAGAACATAAGACCGGGACTTTCTTTTGTCTTTTGAATGAATTTCTCTTTACTGAATAACAGCAATTTGCCGCTTTCGGATTTAACTTGAATGCTTGCCGTTCTAGGCTGGCTGGATATAAGAGAAAGTTCACCGAAGAAATCACCCGATTTTAGAACGTTGACTTCTTCGATTGATTCACCACGATTTTTCATCACAGCAAATGAACCCTCTAAAATAAAATACATTGTCTCGTTAGAAGCATCTCCTTCTTTGATAATGTAATCGCCTTTTTTATATATCTTTAAATCTGTAGAAGCAGAAGGTCCGTCCTTCATGATTTTTGATTTTAAATTAAACGTTGCTTTCTCGGTATTGATTAACTTCCAAATTGTATTCTTAAGATTATTGAACAAAAACTCAGGATGCAAATTTACAATCTTAAGAAATGCTACTTTATCAATCTGAACCAATTTAACATCATCCGATTTTGTAATAGCAGACAATGTATAAGGAGTATCACTAATAAATGATGTCTCTCCAAAAAAGTGTCCTAGTTCGAGCGTTGCTACTTCCACATTCTTACCATGATGCTCTTTTAAAAGAGAAATCGTTCCGCGTAGAATAAAATACATGTGTGGATTAGCATCCTTAGTCTCTGTAAAGATTTTTAAATTCTTTCCCAAATTTAAAATGGGCAGAGAGTGAATATAATTGAGTGCTTTTATATTTACAAGTTTAACGTGGTTTTGATTTAATTTTACAATTAAATCTGGTTTCATATTTGGAATTGCTTTAATTGTGTTTTCAAAATTTACATCGGCACGGAGAAAACGAGCAATAGCTGCTTTCAAAATAGAAAACATTAAGACGGGATTTGAAACTGTTTGTTGAATAAATTTTTTCTTACTAAATAATAATAATTTGGCAGTATCTGAATCGACCGTTACCGTTGCAGTTCTGGGTTGATTAGAAATAAGGGCAATCTCTCCAAAAAAATCTCCTGCTTTCAATTGGTTTATTAGAACAGGCGTATCTCCTTGTCTTTTATACACTGCACAAGAACCATTTAAAACGAAATACATTGTTTCGTTAGAAGCAGCTCCTTCCGAGATTAATTCATCGCCCTTTTTATAATCGTGGACATCTGTATCCTGAAGAAATTCGTTTGTGAAAAGTTTGTTTAACATCTTACCCTTGAATTATTGTTAAACTAGAATAATGTATGTCAAAATCAATCAATAAATTATAAAGTGTCTAGTAAAAATCTTTAAACCTAAAGCTAGGTAATTTGCTGATAATCCTTGACATTTGTGCTTAAATAGAAATCATCTACGAAAGCATTCGGAATTGGAGATATTTGATTGAATAAATTATTTCGGCAGTTTGAACTTAGAACTTTTTTTGAATCTAGCTTTAGTAAATTAAAAAATCGGGACTTAGCAATCCAACTTGCAGGATTTCAGAAAAAATTCAATCACATTCCCCTATTCCAATCCTTTCTACAATTCTTCACAAGCTTCACATTAATTCTCAGACTAGTAAGCCGTTCTTCCTCCATTGTAAACCAGAATATGAAGCAGATTGTAGATCAGACTCATAACATGAATCATGACTTAATCACCATTCGAAATGTAATGGACGAATACCTAGAAAAGATAAACCAATTTTCAGAAGAAATGCAAAATGTAACAAGCGAAGTCAAAGAAATTCATTTACAGACTCGAACTATGGCAGATAAAAATAACAGCGTTCTAGAGTCTTCGAATGATATCCAAAGCAAAATACAAAGTGGCGCAAAGACAATGGAAGCAGGTGTTTACTTGATTGCAGAATTGGTTGAACAAAACAAAGAATTAAATACTACCATTCGTGACCTTTGGGCAAAGTATGGATTTTTAGTAGCGCATTCCAAAGACTTAATCAAAATTGCTGAAAGCACAAGGATGCTTGCGCTTAACGCAGAAATTGAATCTGCACATGCAGGAGAAGTTGGAAAAGGGTTTGCAGTTGTTGCACAGGAAATGGGGAAACTTGCCAAAAGAAATTCTGACATATCACGCGAAATCGCAAGTGGAATCCTCGAAATGCAAGAACAGGCAAAGCTAACAGAAATAAATGTTACCTCTTCTGTAATGCTAGCTGAAAATTCGGAACAAGAAATTCAAGCAGCGCATAAGACTTATGTAAATGTTAGCAATTCAATCACCAATGTTTTAAAAGATTCAAATGACTTCCTTACTTCTTTTTCTAATTTAGAACTCAGCATGAAATTGATTACTGAGAATTTTAATAGCGCAAACTCTCTATTATCCGAATCAAACAAAAAAGTAGTCGATGTGTCTAAAGCCTTAGACTCTCAAATTTCAACCGTAAAAGAAATTGATGCGAGGACATTATCCACATTTACCGCAAGTAGAATTCTTAACTCTCTGATTTCTCAATTTACCATTCCGGGGTTTAAAGATGTTAGCCCCAAAGTAAAGACTGTAGAAAAGCTAATTGAATCTATTTTAAGTATTCGTGGAATTTTAATCACAGCACTCTTCGATGACCCGAGAGGAATTACAGAACAATTTAAGTCAGAGAAAAATCAAATAGATTCTGAAATCATTACCGAAATTCAAAACCTTCAATCTTTAGTTTCAACCCAATCCGATAAATTGAAAGCAGAAGAGTTTAATACTTGGTGGAAAGAATATCAAACCCAAAGTGATCTATGTTTATCTAAAGTAATTTCCAACGACCAAAGCGTTGCCAAAGAAATCTATTCTTCTCTCAAAGATAAAATCAGCCCTGCTCTCACTACTCTACTCAGTCTTATCGTGCAAGAAATCATTGACTTAAACGACAAATCATTTATTAAAAAAAATTAAAACTAAAAAGATTAGAGTCAATAAAAAAAGTATTGCTCATTCCGTTGAAAGTTTAGAATAGGATAATGTTATTAACTCGGCTCTGCAAAGAATTCAATGAGCATGAATTGAAGTATGCAATTGCAGGAGGATTTGCAGTGGCGCTTCATGGGGCTGTTCGAGGAACGATAGATGTGGATTTAGTTTTAGATTTAGGTGAGAAGAATTTGAATCTATGCGAGGATATTTTAAAATCACTTGGGTTCGTGAGTAAAATTCCAGTCGATGCAGATATGATTTTAAAAAACCGTGACATGTTTATTCAAGAAAAAAATTTAATTGCATGGTCATTTTACAATCCAAACAACCCAAGCGAAATCATAGATATTCTCATTCACAAAGACTTAGCTGATATGAGTTCTACTATCATGAGACACGCAGATATTGAACTAAGCGTAATCGCAAAGCAAGACTTAATCGACATGAAAAGAGAGAGCGGAAGACCACAAGATATAGAAGATATAAAAGCTTTGGAGAGTTTAGATTGAGACCTGTTCAGTATTTCTCAAAGGAATACCTTCTTATTTGTAAAAACTTTTCCACAGAGCAAATCGTAGACTTTGTAGAGGATTTTCGTGTCCTGTTCGGAGAAGAGGCTAACAAGAAGAAACTCCTAGAGCAGGAAAAGGCATTCTTAGCACTGCAGAAAGTTCTATTGTAGGAAATGCCTTACACTGTATTCTCTCTGTCTTTACTGTCAACTATCACTGCAACGGCTGCATCGCCTGTAACGTTTACGACGGTGCGGAACATATCGAGTATCCGCTCCACTGCAAAGATAAGTGCGATTCCCTCAGTAGCAATTCCGATTGCATTCAACACAATGACTAGCATTACAATGCCTGCACCCGGAACACCCGCTGTTCCAATTGATGCAAGAGTTGCGGTTAATATGATATTTAACTGCTGTTGCATGGTTAAGTCATAGCCAAATACTTGTGCAATAAATACGGCGGAAACAGATTGATAGAGTCCAGTTCCATCCATATTAATCGTTGCACCAATTGGTAATACGAAACTAGAAACTTCTTTTGAAATACCCAAACTCTTTTCACAATGCTCCATTGTAACTGGAAGTGTAGCCGCACTTGAACTAGTAGAAAAAGCAACCATCTGAATTGGAATCACAGCTTTCAAATAATGAGATGGTTTTACTTTTGTAAAAATGAAAATCAAAGAAGGGTAAATGAAAAATAGCATCAGCATTAAACCAACAATTACCGTTAAAGAATAAGACCCGAGTGCGATAAATAAATCAAGTGCATCAGAAAGATTATTTCCACCAAATTCAACGAGCAGCGAAGAGATAAGCGCAAACACACCCATAGGCGCGTAGAGCATTATAATATCTATAACCTTTAGAATGATTTCATTCAGAGAATCGACAAAGTTCTTAAAGGCCAATACATCTTTGTCGGGAAGCATAATCATCGCAACACCAAAGATAATCGCGATAAATATGACTTGTAGCATTTTAGAATTATCCCCTGCTGCTTTGAACATATTATCAGGAATGAAATCGAGTAAGAACTGTAGAGGTGGACGATCATTTACTTTTTTTGCGTCTTCCGTTTTTGCCTCTGCTTCTTTGGCAAATTTTGCTCTGAGTTCTTGTTTTTTAACCTCAGAGAAGGAATTTCCCGGGTTTACAATATTTACTAAAAGCAAACCAAAACTAATAGCTATCACCGTAGTAGACATATAGAGGATAATCGTTCGTATGCTTAAACGAGAAAGTCTCGACATATCACTCAGACTAGAAATTCCTTTCACTAAAGAAACAAACACTAATGGAATTGCAATTGCCTTTAATAGACTTATAAAAACTGAGCCATAAGCTTTTACATACATGGCAGTGAATTCTACTAGTCGATAATGGATGGCAATGGAGCCAAAAATAACTCCGAGGAGCATACTGATTAAAATCTCTGTTTGAAGATTTAGTTTAATCTTTACGACAGACTTTACAATGAAAAATACGAGAGGTATGGCAATTGCTTTTAACGTATTCAGAAAAAAAGAACCGAATAGAGCTGCACCTAAAATATTTCCAATTAGGATGCCGATTAAAATTTTAGTTTGAAGAGTTAGTTTCATGTATAATTGAATTTAGGGTTAGGAGAGGATTTTTGCAATACCCTAACCTCACGTAACATATATTTATCGAGTTAGCTATGAGGCAAGTATTTTTAAAAAAGGAAGGGCTTTTAGAATTCTCAGGCTAGGCTTTCAAAGTATTTTACAACTTCGATATGTCCACTCTTAGCCGCGAGCATAAGGGAATCGAACTCAATTTGATTTTTCACCTTTGAGTCAGCTTTGTTTTCACAAAGACATTTTACTACTTCCAAATGTCCAAAAGAAGAAGCTCGCATGAGAGCGGTAAGCCCTAGATTGTTTTGGATATTTACATCGGCTTTGTTTTTTAAGAGATACTTCACCACATCTAAACTTCCATTCGAAGAGGCAAACATGAGTGCCGTCCAGCCCTTCTTATCCTTTGCGTTAATGTCTGCCTTTTTTTGCAAAAGATATTTTACAACATCCAGATGTCCTTTGTAAGAAGCAAGCATCAGAACAGAGCAGCCATCTTTGTTTTTCGCATTTGGGTCTGCCTTATTTTCGACTAGATATTTTACAATTTCTAAATGACCTTTGTTTGCAGCAAGCATAAGCGCTGTGAATCCATGCTGATCTCTAAGGTCAATCTCTGCCGAATTGCCAATTAAATACTGTAAGATTGCCAGATGCCCAAACGTGGCAACTCGCATAAGTGGTGTCGAGCCTTCTTTATTCTGAACATTTACGTCAGCCTGTTTTTTTTCTAAAAGAGACCTTACTCTTGGTAAGTCACCACTTCCCGCGGCATTTAATAGGTCTTCTTCTAATGGTTTGTCAAACATTTATTTCCTCATTCTTAAAGAACGCATTTATATTTCATTCCTTAAAAATGTAAAGAAAAAAAGAAAGTGGATTTTTCTTATTAATTAAACTCTAGAACTTAGAATTCGATTCCTTTAAAGTCTTTTTCCGGGATAAGAATTTCTCCTTCCGGAGTCACTACAATAAAATCATCCCCTTTTTGCAAGATAACTCCCCTTATCCTTCTTCCATCCTTTGTTACAAGTGTTTCTGCTGATTTTCCTAAAATGGTTTCAATTCTTTCTAGATATTTAGCATTATGCTCTGCAAGATGATCTTGAATTGCCTTTTGAATTCCAACCTTATTTCCATCTCGAATCAATTTTTCATCAATTCCATTTAACTCACTGAATTCAAAATCAAGAATCGTTTTCCTGTCATTAGCCGCTTGCCTTAGAATAGCTTTCAACTCCTGACTCATAACCGTGGAAATTGCTTCAGGCTTTACATTCTTTTGATTTAAGCTGTTTTGAAAATTATCAACTATAACTCTATAATTTTGGTCCAAGTTTGCAACGCCTTTATTTGTCTCCAAATTATTTACCAATTCGCTCATCTTTGCCTTACTCAAGACATTGCTTACATCGCTTTGCTTTATAGAAATCTGTTCGCCTGCTATTAAAATTCTCTCTTCTTGCAATGGGATTATGATTTGATTTAAAATATCTTTTTCTGTTAAAATTTTTCTGTCGAGTAATGAATCAACACTTGGAACTCTTACTCTAGCAGATACCTCTCCTTTTGTGACTTGTAAAAGAGAATTACCATTATCCGCCACTGTAATTTGAAACTGAGTTCCTCTTACTCCAACGGATAGAACAGGAGTTACAACCTGAAACATATCCCTATTTTTCATTTTCTTCAGATTAATAAGCAAGGAGCCAACATCTAACCTGGCAGTATGACTAGTCATTCCGCCTATCGTATTGGCATTCATTTGAAAGCTTGCTTTCCCTTTGATACGTATAACACTGTTTAACTCACCAACAAAGATCTGGAGATCTAAGAATGAGTTTTCATTCACAGTTATTTTGCTGGTTAAATCAATTGTTTCATTTGAATTGATTTTTTTACCGTTGCTGAAAGAATTTCCCACATTTATAATCACAAGAGCTGGAATTTTTAATTCAGAAGGGAATGAAATGTTTTCGTCTTTATTCGATTCAAAGTATTTACATCCCGAAAGAAATAAAAAAAATAAAAGTGCAGAATAATTTTTCAAAGTATAATTCATGGAATCCTTTTCCTGTAAGATTAATTTGTCTTCTGTTTATCGCGTTCTTATTAATGACTTAATTTCTTTTTTGAGAATAGTCTTTGCAGACCCATCTTTAAAGAAAGCTTGCACAGTATCGCGATTTACTTTTGTGTGCACATTTTCTAGTCTAGTTCCATTTTTTAATTCTAGATTATCACCGTAGTTTTCAAAAATAGGCTTTTTGTCTTTCGTAGATTTACTGGGAACTTTCTCTTCTTTTACTTCTTCTTTTTCTGCTGGTAATATGAGTTGTGCGACTTCCTGAGAACTACCAACACATTTTACAGGATGCAGAGAGCCCGGAGATACATAGCCTTCATATACCTTTCCCGTGAGCGGGGAAAACAGAATGTAATCACCATCTCTTTTTTCAGAAGATGTCCAAAAAAATTCAGTTTCCGCAAAATGCATCTTATCCCCATTGAATTTATAAAAACTCTCCCATTCAGCAAGACTTGGAATATGAAGGTTTTGTTCTTTGCAATACAAAGAGGCACTCCAGTTCATTTCGATTGCAGGGGAATTCTCCCAACATACTTCTGCAATCGAAGTAAAACCAGCAGGACATTTTAGAAGAGAGACAGATCTTTCTTGTTGTAAACATCCCCCATCTAAAAATGCCAAGCTGAATAAAAAGAAAAGTAACCTAGTCTTGTTCTTTGCCATCTACTTTCACTGTTAATTTGGCAGACTTGATCTGATATTTAAAATAGCCATCAGAGGATTCTGTTTTTGTAGTTTCATTCGATGTTTTAGCCGATTCAGATACGATATTAGAGTCATCTCTTTTTTTTCTAAACCCACCAAACAACCCTTCAAAAAAATTCTTATCGGGAACACTAGGAGTATTTGCACTTATTTGAGTTCCTACTTTCTTGATACCTTTAGATTGTTTTTCGATTATAGAACCTGCAGTCATTTCTTCGGTAGAGGACTCTTCGTTGATTGTCCGAAGTTTTTCCGTTTCGCCTCTTGCCTCATCTCTTCTATTCGCAACTGTTTTGGCTACCTTTGGAAAAAAAACCGCTCCCCAAGGCGCAATCCAATGCTGAAACATAGTTGGAATAATTAGCACGTAACCTAAACCTAATTTTGGAACCACAGCTAAAGTGTCTAATATTCTATTCCCACTGCTTTTATACAATAGACAACGTGCTGAGTCAAGAAGTCCATAGACCTTGGAGCATTCCAAGTCATTCTGAGTAGTTATTGTAACAACAGGTCCTATAAACATTTCAGAGAAACCTTTGCCTATTCCATAATAGGAGCCTATCATCCACCTAGGAAGTAACAATAAACCACTCTTCACACGATTCGGGTCATCTACCCCTGCCAACCAATCCTCAAACTCCGTATCGGGAATGCCTACAGCGTAATCTGCCATTATTTCATAGTCTTCTTTTGAATCATATTTTTGTTCATAAGTAAAAGCTCTATGCAAATCGGCAGTGGTCATACAATTCGAGACCATACTAATTAAAATAATTAGTATGGCTAAACCGGTTTTATAGAATCGCCCGTTCATTTTTTTCCCTTTTTCACAGGGGCAACTTCGTCACCTGTATCCGATGCATCAATCGCAATAAGTTCCACTGCCCTTGCGGATACAGTCGAACATGCTTTCACTGTAACACTTCCTCCTTTGTCTACTACGTCAGTAGAAACCTGGTAATATGGATCAAAGATAGCATAACCATTTGTAAAATCTTCATTCAATAAAAAAAGATCAGACTTATTTCTAGCTTGTTGAATTGCATAGTTAATCACCGGATCATTCGGACCTTCTTTAATTCCATATAAGCCATTCGTCACAACCGCTACCGGCGTGACTGGTTTTTGTGAATCATTGGGATTCATGACAACAGGTGCTTCATAGTTAGCATATTGTATTGTAGATATTGATTCGTAATAGGTATTATCCGCCGAAGCGCAGTCAATGAAAACAGGCTTTTTAGGGTCAGCCAAGAATCTTCTACATTGTAAATCCACGCATTGCTGCTTTCCTTTTTGCCTGTTTTTTAATTTCAAGACATACTTTTCTTGAATGACTCTTGGATTAAAACTTCCTTCTAACTTTTCTCCTTCCATTTTCTTTGTAATCTCAATTTTCTTTTCTTTTGCCTCTCCTACAGATGCACAAGAAAAGCCTAATCCAATCATAATTGTTAATATTAATATTCTCATTTTTTCCCTCGTGAGTTTAGTTGCTCGGTAGAACGCCTTTTATTTCTAATTTCAAATCTAACTCTTTTTCTTTTTTGCCTTTAGCCGCTTCGGTAGCAGTTGCCATTGTATAAAAATACCCCATACCAGTTGCAACCACGCAGGCTTTAGATTTAAAATCTCTCTCCCTATTTTTTCGTAACTAGTGGTAATGAAATACCTAGGACGTATTAATCCATCTGCTTTATCTCCTAAAAGTTCTATGAGAGCATAATCAGCCTTAGTCTTTGCTGCCTCTGTTACACTAGCAGTAGGATTAGAAAAATCCGCACGTAGCGGCTTAGATGTATCATCCGGTAAATAATGAACGGGTAATCCGAAAAAACGATTTTTTTCATTGAATTCGCAAACTTTATCACTCCCTTCTCCCTTACATTCCAACTCAACGCAAATGCTTGGTGTCTTCTTTGCTGCAATCACAGAATATTTTGGAATTTCCGTAAGCTCCGCAACTATATTTTTTCCTTTGTAATTCAAATACAATTTGTTATTGTATGTGAGAGGTCTTCTCTCTTCTAATGCTGTAGCACAGTTTATCAAGATCAGTAAACCGGCTGTCACCAAAAACTGCATCAAAAAACTTTTCATCCTTAATCTCCTTTTTGTAAAGGTCAATGCGTGGAAGTAAATTGGCTTTGTAGCTATGCACCACTTCGCGTGAATAAGCTCCGCCTATATCCAAGAAAGAAATTATTCCCAATTACCAAAAAAGAACTATATACTTTAAAATCGGAATCCATTTTTGGTAATTGTTTTCATCTATCTAGCATTGATCTCAATTAAGTATGCCCGCTATTTTTGGGTTTGTCAATCCTCAAGGTTGAGGATATTTTACAAAAAAAAATCTCATTTCAGTGAAAATCTCATCAATATTGACTATATATCGCCTATCGTATTAAAAATGGGAAATTTTGTCTAAGTTTCATTTATCTCGTCATCGTTCAAAAGAAAATCCATACTTGCATCGCGGAAGTTAGGACAATTCTGGCATTCACTTAAATTGGAAAGCTGCGCATTCCTACGAATGCAGCGGCTGAATACAATCTCACTCTCTCGACTTTTTTCCAATGCAAGGAGTCCACATTGCTGTTTCGTATTGTTCATAGAATACCTCTTCTCAGTTTCATTGAGACTCAGTATGACCAATAAAATTCAGTTTGTCAATACCCCAAATTAGGTAGATTTTGCAAAAAAGAAGCTTTTTAAAGAGAAATATCCCCAATATTGGGGATATTTCCACTAACGTATATAGCCTAACGAAATAGGCAGTAAGTAACGGCGGTAAAATACTAAAACCATCTATGCCTCTGTGGCAAAACAGACTGAGTAGTTACGCTCTCTTTAAAAAAAGATTCTCTGTGTTTAAAAATGTAGAACATCACTGATCTTTTTAAAAACATCACTGATCTTTTCTAAATCATCAGTGATCTTTCTTGAAACAACACTGATCTTTTCTATTTCTAGCCTTTTGTTTTGTTTGAGTAAAGGGGGATTCGGGATTTTTAGTGTTTGCTGTTTGCGTAGTAATGACGAGTGTTCTAGAACCGACATGAAAGCCACGTAGAAGGAATCTTCGAGCCGAATTCGGCTTTTATGTGGCTTTTAGGTCAGGGTTAGATTGCGGTTAGGGAATTGGGTTATATATTTGTATTCGTTTGTTTTGTCATTCTCTCATTTGTATTTCTTTACGATTATCATAGAACTGGCTGTTTCTGTTGCGATGGTTAGCAACAAGAAAATTGCCTAGCAAAATAGACCAATCAACTTTTGCTTTTTTGAATCATAGATATGATATAAGCAAATTCAACGCGCTCAAAAACTTGCATATTTAGCAATCACTTGACTTAGTCTAAAAACACTGGAAGTAACAGGTATAAATTTTATCTATATTTTTTCACCACGATAATAGCGTTAGAAGTTTCTGCTGATGAACCCAACGTTGATGAACTTAATTCTGTTCCACCAAAAATTTTCTTCTTATAATAATTATTGCCATTGGCTGTATAAAGTATGCCTTCCGAGTCATCGATATAAGTAGATTGACTCATTGAAACAGAGCCTGAATAGACAATCTGTCCTGTAGCAGAATATGTTGCCCAGTTAGAACCACAAAAAATGATTCCTTGTTTAGATACTGGAGGAATCTGGAAGCCACTACATCCCGGCACTGAATATGAAGTTTTAAATAACGTTCCTACAGGATAAAAGTTATATGAATAAGGAGGATTGGCTTGAGAGAAAAAACCACCTGACCATATTAAATAAGAAAAAATCGTCCCGCTTTGGGAAATATAAAGAAAATGTTCCAAGTCATCCTTAAAAACATAGTCTCCTGGAATAGACGTAACATACGATGTTGAACCAGTAGGACTCAGTGCATAAACGTAAATTGTTCCACCAGTAGCTGCGTAAATGTATGAACCATATGAGGATATCTTTAAATAAGCATTTGTTGGTATACCTAAACCTGCTCCGTTTTTGATAGTTCCGTCGGGATTAAGTTCAAGAACAGATGACAATCCAGAAATATATATTCTTGATTGATAGTATTCCATTGAAAGCCCCCCAGTGACAAAATTTGTCGAACCGATACCTGTGAAGTCGGATAAATTACCGTCTCCACCTATTTTTAAAACACCTCCAGCAACAGTTCCCAAATAATATAAATACTCATTATTTGTTGCAAGTTTTAATTGCTTTATCTGTGGATTACTACTAAAAGTGTAGATTTTTTTCAAGCCAGCAAATGCTTCATTAGCCGTTATAAAAAATGAAGTTATTGTTCCATTACTATTTCCAGAAAATAGAATCGTGTTATAATAAGAGAAATTTCCGTACGAAGAGCTAGGTATATTGGAGGAAGTAGTCTGAACAGTAATACCTCCACTGTTGCATTCTCCCGTAATTGGTGGTATCGCTACGATTTGTGTTTTTGTTGCAGATACAACTTGCAAAGTACAATTTGGTAAGGTCACTATATTATTGGCGAGAGTTGTATCAAAATTAGTTCCTGAAATTGTAATAGGCGTACCCATTGTTCCTGTTGTAGGGGATATACTAGTTACGGTTGGTAGTGGTGCTGTTAAGGCAGTTTTCTGCACAATGTTAGAATCCCTATTCCCAGCAGAGTCTCTAGCTCGAACAATAAAATAATACGCAGTATTAGCCGTTAGACCAGTAACCGTATATGTGACAGCACCAGCCGTTGAAGAAAAACTAACCAGTGAGAAATTTTCCCCACCGGAGATTGTAGCGGCATATATATCATAGACCAATGTTTCTTGAGGAGTTATATTATCAGTGCCAGCAGCCCAATTGAGAGTAATGGATGTTGAACTTGCTGCTGTCGCTGAAGTTAGACCAGCAAAAACTGGCGGCGTAGTATCCGCTGTATCTCCGTTGATTGTTATTGAATTGCCCACCAAAGGCGAAATCAACTGCATTAAAAGCAAAGCCACATTATCTGTAGGATTATTATAATTTGCTTTCGCTGAACAAGCTATTAGGTTTATGACAACTGTCGCCATGATAATTTTTATTGTTTGATTCATATAGGCTCCCTTAAAAATGAATAGTAAATTCTAAAACTGCTTTGTTTTCTAGCTTGTATTCAGGCAAATTCTTTGCATTTGTCATTGTCTGAATTGGCTCTCTATAAAAATGAAAACCTATTCCTTCTTTTGGTTTTTCAGCCTCAGTGAGTACCGCGGCATCGAATATGTTCCAAAGCCAAAATCCAATCAGTAGAAAATACGCACTTTGTAAAGAGACCTCTGCTGAATGCAAGTCAGACTTTTTGTTTTGTTGATTGAAATACATCGGGAAAAAAGAGGAGCCCGGAATCGCATACGCACTATTATACGCAGATTGCGCTGAGTTAAATTCTTTCTGATGAGTGAGAAAATTAGCAAGAAAACCAAGTCCTAAGACAAAATAACTTCCTCCCCGCCATTTCTCTCCGGCTACATATTGACCAAAGCCGGGAACTATTGCAGACCTCCATACATAAGACATTTTCATTTTTGTCTTATTATAATTGTTCTCTTCTACTAGACTTTTCGTTCTACTTCCTTTCACGGAAATAGGAAGGTCGCCATATTTTTCTTTATAATACTTAACAAAAGGTTTTTGTTGTTTATTGTTTCCAAGTGACCATTCATTTACACCTACTTGCACATAGTCTTCTAGCTCACCGAATGAAACAATTCCATCATTGTTAGAATCAGCTTTTCCTTCCATACCATAAGCAAGGTATTTTGTAAATACTCCAAAGTCTGATTTCGGATCTTCGAAACTATAATAACCGGACTTAGTAGAAAAGAAAGTAGCGGCTACTTCTGCTTTTGCGAACTTATCTGATTGGAGTCCTTCTTTTTGATTTCCTTTCGTGCTTGTAATTACATCTCTACATGCATCTAATATCAGAAGAGATTTTTTAATTCCCTTTTCATTTATTTTTCCAATTATATTATTTACTTTAATCGCGGAATACGTAACCTTATCAAACACCGTATCTACAGGTAATATATAGCCTTCTCCTTTTGAATCAGAAACGCCATGACCGGAAAAGAAAAAAAGAATTGTATCGTTCTTTTCCGCACTCGATAAAATAATATCTAATTTTTCTTCAATATTGATTCGAGTCGGATATAAAGTATTCTTTGCATCTACATCATCTGTCATTACAAAGACCTTTCCAAACTCTCCCTGCTCCATTAACAATTGTCCAATAATCTTTGCATCATTACGCGCTTTGCTTAATTTGCCAATAGCCACATCATTGTAATCATTCACACCAATGACAATTGCCCAACGCCTTGCATCGTCCGGATCATCAGCTTGCAGAAGTAGACCTTTACGCTTCGGTTTGTCGTTCAATGGCTTTTTTGCTTCTGCACTTATCGTCGTAGAAATCAAAAATCCAATCCCTAAACACAAACAAGCAATCACCGTTTGAAGATTTTTATTATTTAGAATCAAAGATTTTCTCCCCTCGCAGTATTTTGGAAATTTGGTAGATTTACCAAGAGTTAAAACTTCATAATTTAAACTTAACAGCATAAGTGAGTATAGCCATTGTTTTTACGTTTGTCAATACCCCAAATTAGGTAGATTTTACAAAAAAGAAGCTTTTTAAAGAGAAATATCCCCAATATTGGGGATATTTCCACTAACGTAAGAAAATTACTTTGGATATAGTTTTTATATAAAAAGAATATCTGCATCGGATAGTATTAGTTTCGTATAATTGATTTTAAAAACCCTGATTCATTTCCTTCAACTTGTCAAGGACAGAAAGGAAAAGGCTTTGCGATTCTTGCATGGTGTTCCGCGGTATATAACCAATTACCTCTAAATCCAAATTTAAATAAGAATCCTGATTCAGAAGATTTAATATTCTATCCTGTAATTCTTGTGAAGCAGGTTTAATTGATTTTAGAATAGTATTTTCATCTAGTTCACGAAATACCAAACCAAGTTCTTCGTCAGATAAAGAAAGTATTGTGCTATTAAAAAACTGAGAATGTCTTTCTAGCTCTTCTTTTGTAATTAATTCTTCTTCGATTCCGGGCAAAGGATAATTGTATTCTTTTAATTGAATAATAAATCCTAAAAAGGCTTTTCGAATATTCTCTATCTCCGTGTTCGTAAGAGAACTAGATTGTATTTGTTGCTCAATTTGATTTCTTAGTTTAGAAGGAAAGTTTTTTAAAAAAGTATTTAGAGAGTCTCTATCTAATCCGACGAGAGTTGTCCAAAAATACTTCTCGAACTTAATTTCAATTGGATAAGAATAAATACTTCTGAGTAAATTTGAAAATGGAAATTTATTTTCTTCCTCTTCTTTCGGGAGATTCTTCAAAAACTTATCCCAGGTGAAAATATCCGCATCGTCTCGGAAACGATTGCTTCTTTCTAGATGGTTTCTATATTCAATTAATTTACATTTTATAATATCCGGTAGTGATTGAAAGCTTATAGAGTGTTCGGACGAAGATGGACTGGATAATTCATAGTTTGCGCTTTTCTTAAAAAGTTCTTCCATAAGGCGCACTCTTTCTATACTTATTTTACTTTTGATTCTGTTTTGTATATATTCGGGAAATGCTTTTTCATCTTGTAGAATTCTAATTATACCCTTTGAGTCGTTCGGGTAATTCTGGTTAGCTTCTAGTTTTCGGATTGCGTCTACTTCCTTTCTTTGTTCCGCATTTTCATTTGTATTTAAAAACCGATAGCGTAAAAATATTGTATTGAGTTCATCGATTTGCTTAAAGTCTTTTTTTCTTATAGCTTAAAAGTAATTCTAAGGCTGTTTTGTAAAATAGCTCTATAGATTTATTCTGGATTTCAAACAGAAAAGACATTGAATGAGATAAAATATTTTCGCTTATCCTGTTCGCAATCAAATAAAGACTAGCGTATAATAAGGGGTATTCGGTCTTAAATAGTTCTACATTTTTAAAAAGTTCGACATCTCCATTGATTCTGTTCTGCTTAATAGAAAGAAGGATTAAATCACTCAATTGAACTAATCGCTCGATTCCATAAAAAATCTGCGAGGACATTAACTCCTTAACTTCTTTACCTGTTTTACCCTGTTGAACAGCAAGAATTGCGTCGCTAATCATTTTTGCAATGGCACCTGCTTTACTGATTTCCGAATTCTTACAAATAGTTAAAATTTCTCTTACAAGCTCAGGATCCACTCCGCTAATGATTAAATACAATCCCTGCTGAAATAATGGCTCTTCGATTTCATTCATATCATCCTGCAAAGAAAGAAGACCTTCGCTTCTTGCTTTATCCGCAAAAGATTCCATTAGAGAGCGTAATTCGGGTAAACCGTAACCAGAAAGTATTTCTCGCACAATCCTGGGATTATCCCCACTTTGAATACTTAAGGCTCCATCTATAATTAAATTGCTTCTGCGTTCCATTGCGGATAATTCTGCATGAATGGTAATGTCGAATATTCTCCTAACGGTATCAGGGTAGGTTCCGTCTATGATTAATTGTAACCCCTGTCTTAAAAAATCGTTTTCTATATCATGCAAATCATCTTCTAGTGCGAGCAAACCTTCCTTAACCGCTTTGTCAGCATAAACAGAAAATAATTCAATGATCTGATTGATTCCCGCATCCGCCTGTAGAATGGACTCTAATTCAGAACTAATTTCTTTTTCTACCAATGCTGGGTAATGTCCACTGACTATTGCGTTCATTCCTAATTTAATTAAACGTAACTCCAGTTGATCTGCATTAAAGAGAAGAGTGCATTTAGATTCTAAAATTTCTTTTAGAGAATTATAACTAGTATTCTCTTTAATTAATTCTAAGCCGTGATTAATAAATTCAGACATTTCAGGATAAGAGTTATTTTGCGTAAAAGCTAAAGATGGATTCTCTTTTAGTTTGGAAAAGAAAGTAAATAGTGCTTCAAAGTCTTTATAAAGTATATCGTTTACAAAACCATGAAAGGAAATAGGATCAGATTCTAATTCATAAATGCTTGTATAAAGATCGTATAGATGAGATTCATCCGAAAGAGTTTTTAACTCTATGCAGAGACTTGCTATATTGTTTAGATTTCTGTCATCTAAACTTTGATTTTGCTTACGACTAAACTTTTCGAAGATTAGGTTTACTATTATTTTTGTTTTCTCTTCTAAAGAACCTTTATTAAAACAATCTACTTGCCAATCAACAATTGGCTCTGCATCGGGAAATAATGCCTGTAAGTCTAACAAATTTCTTCTAGGAGCCTCCGCATATAAAACAGGAAATATAGTTACTAAAACAGTCTCTAATTCATTCTCTTCTAGTCTTAACAATTCGTCTAAAAAAGAATTTACTTCGTTTTCAACTTTTAATAAATCTTTTGCCTTGAGTATATCCTGTAATTTTTCATCTATGGTCATTTGTTATTCCTTTATTTTTGTTAATGTCTGAACGGGTGACCGTATTATGACCATTATTTTTACGTTTGTCAATACCCCAAATTGGGTAGATTTAACAAAAAATGAGCGTTTTTAAGGAAAATCTCCCCAATATTGAGGATATTTCGCATAACGTAAGAAATTTACTTGGGATATAAACATATACTCTTTTATGGCAACACCTGGGCATAGAGGAGGATTGGTTTCAAATACAATGCGAGGAGTAGGACTAAAAAATATTTCATATTCGTATTGTTGTCTTTCTATACTCTATAATTGCCTTTTTTTTATATTCTACATGCCAAAGTCTGTAATACTAGAATGTAATTTACATTACACCTCAGGTAATCAATTAATATTTATTACTTCGTACCAATTGTTCACAATAACTTCATTAATTACATTGCCACTCTACAACAGAACGACTCTCACATGTACATATTTTACCAGAATCAGCACGATAACCTCCTGCACCCCCACCATTGAATAAACAAAAGTTTTCACAATATGATTTTGATACATTTACATTATTTGATAAGGTTATACCAGCATTAGGATTTCTAACTCCCACTTTGAGTGTTAATGCGCAAGATGATTTTTGAGGGTCTGAAATTATACACTGACAGTTTACAGATGGAGAACTAGGCTTATTTCTTGCTTCCTGAGCTTGCCTAGCTGCGTCTTCTTTATCTGCTTGTGCCTGCCTTAATGATTCTTCTCTTTCTGCTTTTTGTCTTGCCAGTTCTTCTCTTTCCCTTTGTTTTTGTCTTGCTAGTTCTTCTCTTTCTTCTTTTTGTCTTTGCTTTTCAATTTCTGCTTCCTTTTCTGTTTTAATTATTTTTGCGATAGATTCTTTAGTGCAAGACACATTTGAGTCTTCTACCCTAAACTTAAGCGGATTGACCCAATAAACTTGTGTCTTTGGATCAGTTAAAAATTTTGTCTGCGGGTCAATGTTTTTCGTACATGGATTTTCCATTTGACCTTTGTAAATACAATAAATATCAATTTGCATTATGTTATCTTTATCCGAATTCTTAGTTGTGATGGTTTTAACCCAATTGTCTCTTATAAAATCACCACTACCATCATTTTTATAACATTCCCATGGGTTCATTCTTTGTTCATAAACGGTAACTTTATTACCGCAGCTTGCAATAAATCCACTTCTTTCTCTCTCACACTTATTTTTAAAAGTGCCAGAAGTATTATCCCTACAATCGTTAAATCGGTCTCCTCTTTTCGCTACAGCGACTTCTGGGCTTTCTCCATTCTTATTTGAAATTTTATTTACTTCCTCATCGCAGCATTCCATTAATTGTTCTTGAAAATTTTTACAGGTGGTAGTCGTATTTCCGACTTTAGGTCTTTCCTCACTGTAATAGGAAAGAGTTACTGTTAATACGGCAGGACAAGATGCATTATTGCCTGCAGTTTGAGCAAAATATTTATAATATACTTTCTTTTCTTTTTCTTTTGTGCAAGAATCTTCATTTTTAGTAAAATTGGGTGTTATCGTAAGTTTAACTTTCTCTGGATACGTTTGAGCTATCATTGAATTGTAAGATAATTGAAAAAATAAAATTACCATAAAAATTATCATATATATTTCTCCTATATTGCTATTTCTCTACAGAAGGAAATTTGACTTCTGTCTTGATCCGTCTACTTTCTATTTCTTCATCTTCTAGAGCTTTTTGTTTTCTAATCACTTCTGCTTTCCTCATTTCAACTACTTGTCTTTCATATCTTAATTGTATTTCTTTAGCCTCTTCTTTTTTATAGAGATCATCATCCATAGGGTCAAAATCAAAGTAGCCCAATACAAAATCAGCTAGCTCTCCCACATTAAATTCAAAATTTACTCCAAGAATAGCGCCAGCGCGCACTCCAAGTCTATAATATTGGGATCTTGACATTCCTTTTTGAACAGAATATTCTTTACCCCTTGGTAATTCAAAAATCATTCGTTCTTCATGAACACAGCACAGCCCTGTACCCAATCCTATGCCATATGTCATATCAAAGCCAATATCTCCATTAAAAAGAACTTCATCTGATCCTGAAAAACTATGATCTCCAAATTCTCCTCCCTGTAGACCTAAACCTCCCGCTTGTGGGTATTTTATAAACGAGCCGGCTGTTATTGGACCGACTTTTGCTTCTATTCCAAAACTCATAGCTTCTACTTTGAACGTAATAATATCTGCCGCATCTCTTCCTCTATCTCGCCAACTTCCTTCATAGGAAGCGCAGGATGTTAAAAGAAATAAACCTAACAAGCAAACGTATTGCTTTAGAGTTATTATATTAAAAAATTTCATTTATACCACCGTAGATTTTTTAATTCAAATATTCTTTCCTATTGCATAAGGAATATTATCCACACATCATAGCCGCGGGATTTTAATCTTACTGCTATGATGTATTACTCCAGGATTTATCGAATACAGCGAACGGCGTGGGCGTTGTTGCTCTTAGGGGTGAAGTGATTACCGCCAGAGACTACAGTGTAAAAATTAGTGCCATCTCCAGACTCATAAGAAGTATGATAATTATGATGGTCCGTTGTCCAAGATTTAGTCTCACCTGCTTTGAACGCCGCACTTATCTCTTCAATACTCGGTAACCTCATTCCGATACTAGCACATTTCTTCTTTGCATCATTCCAATTCATTTTTCCCTGATACGCACTCCATTCGCCTGCAAACAAAGATGTTTGAACAAGCAGTAGTATTACTGCATTCATTAATAAACTCATCCCTTTCTTCATCTTAAAATTCTCCCTTTATTGGTTGGTTTTTTACCAACTTCAATAACAGTATTATGACCAATCCTTTTACGTTTGTCTATCCCCAATATTGGGGAGATTCAACAAAAAAGAAGCGTTTTTAAGACCAATCTCCCCAATATTGGGGAGATTTCGCATAACGTTTAAATGAAAGAGAAAAAAATTGTATTGTATTTATAAAGGCAGGTATATCTGCTGAGAACGAGTTGCACTATGCAAGGACGATTCCATGAATTCTATACATAAAAATAATAAAATCAATTACGCCATTGTAGAAGACAACGAAAGATTTAGGGATACGCTTGCTGGTCTACTTAAAATAAGAAAGGAAACGAGCAGAGTATTGGAATTTGCCTCATCGGAAGAACTCTTAGATTTTGATGGTCTATCTACAATCGACTTTCTTATTGTGGATTATAAGCTCAAGCGAATGGACGGAATCAGCCTTTTGGGAAATGCTGAAATTCAAGAATTAAAAATTCCAAAACTCATCTTAACAGGCTTTGACGCAGAACAAAAAATCTTTGAAGCTTTAAAGAATGGTGCCACTGGATATATGTTTAAGGAAGAATTGTATTCTCTCAGTTCGATTTTGGACATTCTATTAAATGGAGGAGCTTATATTTCCTCAACCATTGCGCTGCGTGTAGTTAGTTTTTTCAAAGAAATGAAAAAGACAGTCCAATCCTTTGAAGACCTAACCAAACAAGAGGACAGAATCTTACGAGAACTATCTAGTGGTTTTACTCCCCAAGAAATCGCTGACTCTCTAACGATCAACATTTCCACTGTTCGAACTCATATCAAAAGTATATATAAAAAAATGCAGGTAAACAATCAAACTCAGCTTTTAAATAAAATCAAATCCATCAGTCTTTCTTAAATCTCAGATCTTCCTTCTAAAAGCAATCATCGCAATATCATCATTTAACTCAGAAGGTCCCGCACAGAATATTTTCTTGCCGGAAAATTTCTCTACTTCTTTTGCTATTTTTTCTGTAACTTCTTCTGGAGTTTCTTTTCCCTGGGTCAAAATGATTTGCTCCATTCTTTCTCCACCGAATAATTCTGATTTTGCGTTCATGGCTTCGTTTACTCCGTCCGTGTATTGAAAGAACAAATCTCCAACTTCTAATTGCATAGTTTCTTCTTCGATAGTCGTATCGAATATATCATTGTCGATAGCCCCAAGAGGCATTCCACCGGAAGGAAATGTTTCTATTGTATTTGTTTTAGCTCTGTAGACTAACGGTTTAGAATGACCACAATTCATATAAGAAATCTTTCCCGTTTTCTTTTCGTAGATTCCCAAAAAGAAAGTAACAAATATATGAGAAGGTGTATCTGCATAGACTTGTTCATTTAAACTCAAAAGAATTTTTCTTAAGTCTGTGACTTCACTTCGTATTAAAGATTGAAGCTGCGAACGAAGGGAAACCATTACAAGAGCGGGACCGATTCCATGATTGGAAACATCTCCAATACAAAAAGCAACTTTATCTTCTCCTGAATTCATGAAATCAAAATAATCTCCACCAACTCCTGACATGGATTTATAAAAGTTTCCAAATTCTAAAGCACCACTAGCGTTAGACGGCATAGCGGATGGCAGAAGACCTTTCTGAATGTCTTCCGCCGCCGCGTATTCTATGAGCATTTCCTGGCGATGTTTTAAGTCAGTCGTCATCTTGTTTAAGGCAGTGGTAAGAACTCCAAATTCATCAGAGCCTCCATCCTGAAACTTTGTATCTAGATTTCCTTGACCGAGTTCTGCGGCAGAGGCAATGATTCCTTTTATCTTTCGAACCATTACACCGGATAAATACAATGCGAGGATAACAGCAAACGCTCCAATTCCATACGATACATTGACAATGTTGTCTTTCTTTTCTTCAATACGATCATATCCTTCCTGCATATCAATGATTGCTCTTGTAAAACCAATCTGATTTGCAATCATCAAATCTTTTGCCAGACCCTTTCCATCCTCCGAATAAAGAGGCGTAGAATCTAATGTCCACATATACGCTTCTGCCTCTGACCTACTCTTAGATATTGTGCCATTGTCTATATAACGTTTTAATTCTGGAGTTGCTGTCTCGGAGCTAGCATCCATTATCCACTGACGCATTTTTTTCCATCTAAGTCTTTCTGTTTCCCGTAGCTTTGCATCGGACGCATAATCTGTATAAGCCATTGGCTTTGCTCTATACTTTAAAATTACTTCTTCATACAGAGCAACATCTCTCAGATAGAGTATAGAATTTTTGATTTGTAAATTCATTTCATTTGCAATATCTGCATTTTCCTTTTCAAGAGTTTCTAGATTTGGAATTCTTTTTGCCATTTCATTTGCGAGTGCTTCTCTTTTCTTTAGATTCTCTGCATACTCAGCATATAGCTTCTTAAATTCTAAATCCCTTGAAGGAGATGTAGTTGTTTTCTTCTCTTTTAAAAATTCAATCCGTTCTTTTATCTTCTTTGATATCTCTTGAAATTTAGTTTGGATTTCCTTTTCCTTTTCAAGATATTCTTTCCAGTCTTTGTTTAGATTAGCCGCTGCTAATTTATTGGCTGTCTCTACTGTTAAATGGTTTTTAACAAAATAATCAGATTGAGTCTGGTAATTTTTTTGACTTAAAACAAACTTAGAAGTATAAGAAGTAGCTTCCTCTTTTTTAGTTACATTATTCACGAAAGCATTCAAGTCATTTTGCAAATATTCATCTACCGCCTTTAGATTTACATCTCCTTTTGACTCAAAGATATTCGTATCAAATCCTATTTCTGCTTCTAGTTGTTCTCCCTGCGAAATTAACGAAAAGGATTGAATTCGAATCTTCTCGGTAGGAAGTCCAAGCTCTTTTATTTTTCTTTTTTGCTCTTCCTGGAATTGAGATAGAATTTGTTTTCTAAGTTGTGCTCTTTGCACGCTGTGGTTTTTCTTATTTGCCGCAAGCACTGCTTCGGCTGCTTTTTTCTCTGTATTTTCCTCTAAAAGTTTGTCTGCTTTCACTACTGAATTGGCAAATCGCTGTAATTCAGTAAAAGATCTATCTGAGATTTGTTTTCCTTCTTTGTCTTTGAATTGGATTTTAATATTGGACTCCAATTCTTTAATATCTTTCTCTGTGAAATACATTGAGAAGAAGGTATCCATTTTCTTAGCAAATCTTTGTGATTGAATCAGTCCAAGTTTCTTTAGACCAAAATCATTTTTCATTTTAATGAATCCAAGAAACTTATTCTCTTCTACAAAATAGGTTTTCTTGTTAGCCGCTAGAAGTCTTTGATTTTCTTTTACATGATCTCTAAATTCTTCAATTAAAATAAGGCTTCTAGAAATCCCTTCTAAATCAGATACTACCGAGCCTATGTATTCTTTGGAAGAAGCAAGTTCCTTCTCGTAACTTTCGGCTAACGCTTTTTTTTGTTCGATAATAAAGAATTGAGACATGACAGAAATAATCAACACCACAAATAATATGGTGAATAAAGAAAGCTTAGTTCTGATTCCCGGTAGAAATAGTTTCCAATTTAGATTTTTCAAATTAAATCTCCTCGGCTAAATTTTTAGATAGAGTTAAACGATTTTTAGAATGAATTCTTTCATATTCTACTTGCATAATCTTTTGCACAATATGAATTCCAACGCCGCCATCTTCGCCGATTTCTAAATGCTCTTCCATATCAACAGGCTTTGATTCGAGCGGATTAAACGCAATCCCCTCATCTTCTAGAATGATTTGAATTTTTTCTTTATCTACCAAAACGTTAAGCGCAATCTCTGACTCTTTCGAATCAGGAAATCCATGCTCTATGATATTGGAAACCGCTTCATCTAATGCGAGGATAATTCTATTTTTTAACTTTGTATCAATTTCTGTTCCAATGAACTTATCTACAATGCTTCGAACATTTGCTAATTCGGAGAGTTGATTTGTAAATTGAAACTTTGTTTCTCTCAAAATCCTTCCAGTGCTACTTCTAAATCAGCGAATACTTTAAATGCTTTAGAAAAACCCATTACTTCAAAAGCATCTTTCACGGCTGGTTGAAAAGAACAGAGTCTAAGCTCACCCGTTTTTTTACGACAGGCGGTAAGTCCTGCAAGAAGTGCCCCTGCTCCTGCCGAGGAAAGGTAAGTAACATCTTTCATTTCTACAATGATCTTTGTTTTTCCAGAAGCAATGCCAGCTTCCAATTTTGCCTTGATGTTAGGCGAAGTATGTGCATCCATTACACCGTTTAATGTGAGTATCCAAATATTTTTAATTTCTGATTCTTTGATTTCCATTTTTATTCCTTTAAATATTTTCTTTTCGAAGTTGTTTCCTTAAATCTTTCTTTGTGATCACGGCTTGCAACTTTCCTTCTAGCTCATCGATTTCTAGGAAGTATTTAATATCAGGGTTGCCTTGAAATGTAAAGGCATATTTTCGAATTCCTTGAATTGCCTTCTTTAAATCTCCTTCGGAAATTCCACTGAATATAGAATAGTAAAGCTGAATCGCCATGAAATCATTTAGCTCCAGCGTAAATCCAGGCGAGCGATTCTCTAAGGCTTGAATTACTTGCTCGACTTCTTCTCGATTGTTATTCTCTTCTTCTGCATAATAAATTAAATAGTTCGCAATTAATTTTCTACACCTATGAATATCACCTTTGTTGCTGAAAACAGAAATTTGATTGAAGAGTGCCAGTGCTTCTTTTTGAAGTTTGACTTTTACTTCTTTTTTACCAAGCTCTATGGGGTTTAATGCATCCGTTAGCTCCTGATTCGAAATATTTTCTAATTTGTCTTCAAAGGATTTTTCTTTTTTTACCTGGTTTTCTGAATTGAATTCTTTGAGTGGGTCTTTGATAATACTTACAAATTCCACTCCCTCTTCGCTTTTGGCTAACATCGATATGGCGCCAATTCTATCTAGAAAGAATATGCTTGAGTTGCCGAGACTAGAAGCTGATTCTAAAAGAGACTGAGAAATCAATCTTTTACAAAGTGGACCTATTGTGTTTAGTTTAGATATATCTGATCTAGCTTCATCAATTCTCGCCATGATAAATTTAGAATCATTGTATTTCATCTGTCTTTCCCAACCTGCATAGACAAGTGGTTTGTATAGATGACGGTGAAATTGACTTTTTCCTGCTTTAGCAAGTAATCTAATATAACGGCTTAATTCTTCTGCTAGGGTTGGTGTTACTTTTGAAACTTTCTGAGCATCCACAGAATTCTCCTTCTTACTCTTCTTTGAGCCAAAGCAAATCTGCTTATGCTCTTTTCCTATCACATTCTTTCAGCCAATACAAAATTCAAGTGAAAATAATCCCTCAATCGACTATACTTCGTTCAGGCTTCGGTCAGAGTTCGATCAGGGTTCGATGCAAATTGCCCTTCGAATCGAAAGCATCTCGAATCCTATTTGAATTTTGGTAAAGGGAAACTAAAACAAATTGTATATAAAACTCAAACTCTTCCTTCTTCCACTTTATACACCTTTATACTCTTTTCTTTGCCTTTTAATTGGAAATCACCAAGCCTTGCAAAACGAAAATGGTCTTTCGCCAACTCATAGGTATTCTCTCCGAGTAGCACATTTGTTCCATGCTCTTTATTTAATTGCTCTAAGCGAGAAGCTATATTTACTTCGTCTCCGATGACAGTGTATTCCATTCGTTCTGCTGAGCCTATGTTTCCTGCAACGATTATGCCGGTATTAATTCCGATTCGTGTAGATAATTGTCTATTCTTTCCAAACTTGCGATTAGAAGTTATCTTTTCAATCTCTAGTGCGGCTAGTATTGCATTAACCGCATGATCTGGATCATCGAGAGGGACATTGAACATAGCAAAGATAGAATCTCCGATAAATTTATTCACAATCCCCTTATGACTTTGAATGATATTTACAAGAACAGAAAAATATTCATTTAACATTTGAACGATTTCTTTAGGACTGAGTTCTTCTGAAATGGTGGTATAATTTGCGATATCCGTTACTAAGATTGTGCAGGAGCGAACTTCCCCTTCTACATTGATTTTTTTTTCGAGGATAACAGTGGCTATATCCTTAGTGACATACTTTCCGAACGTATCTCGAATCAATTCTCTTTCCTTTAATCCTTTTACCATTTCATTGAATTCTTTTGTAAGAACTCCAATTTCATCCTCTGTAGTAATAGCTGCCTGAGTTCCAAAGTCCCCTTCTCGCACTCGAGCAATTACTTTAAGCAAAGAATTGATTGGCTTTGTAAAAGAGCGGGTAATCAGAATTACTGCTATAACAGTTCCAATAAAAAGAACAAATCTGTCTATTAAGACAGTTTGTAGAGGACTTAGCTTTGTAAATTGAGCATATTTATGCTCTAATTCAAAAGCCATTTTCAATTCTAAAATTACAAGTAAAGAAGGCAGAACCACTAGAAAAAGAAATACGAAGAATAAAGTAATTCCAATTTTTTTCTTTCCGTCCGCATAACGAATATTATACTCTGTAAATACTTTTTCTTTTAAGTCTAATTTAAAATCATTAATGATAAAATAGGCTAAGAATGCTGGAAAGAGCGCATAAATAAAATAAATCGCAGGCAAAATCGAATAAAAGAAAAACTCCGGTGGAATCTTTTCGATTACAAAATCATCAGGGCTTTTAAAGATAGTGGGAAAGAAATAAAGTGGCATGAGGGAAATAAGAATATAGACATTACCAATCAAAAATATCCAAACTGTTGAATAGAGCGTAATTCTGTTTATCCGCTTTGTGGCTTGCATCGTTTCGATTCCATCAAGGAATAATTGTTCGATAGGCTTATAAATAAAATAGGCTCCGAGGTAGTTCATCAGGACATATAAAATAAAATGAACAAAACCAAGTCCTAAAAATATAGTTAGCGATTGATGATATACAAAGTAAATGCTATCAAAGATTATAATAATTGGAAATAGTCCGAGCATGGAAAGATAGTATCTTTTTTTCATGTTGTAGTTCACCTCTGGCAAATTTCAATTAAACACTCTTATTTACAAGTCAAATTTCTGTCTTGACGCCTTGATAAGCCGCATACGAGTATAAAATCAGGTAAGGACAAAGATGAAGACAGAAACAAAATACGATATAGTTATTTTTGGAGCGACAGGTTTTACGGGAGATTTAACCGCAAAGTATTTAGCAAATAGAATGAAAGAAGAACCATTTCGCTTAGGCATTGCCGGAAGAGATGAAATAAAATTAGCCGCACTAAAAAAAGCGTTAGTCGCTATTAATCCAGGTTGCAGCGAAGTTGGATTGATTCGAGCAGATGTAAATGACTATTCCAGTCTCTTAAATATGACTCGTGATACTAAGCTAGTCATCACGACTGTCGGTCCTTATCTTAAATATGGAGACAAAGTCGTAAAAGCTTGTGTAGAAGGCAATGCGGATTATCTTGACTTAACCGGAGAGGGAGGATTTGTAAATCACGTTACCAATTTTTACGATAAAAAAGCAAAAGAGAACAAAGTAAAGATTTTAAACTGTTGTGGTTTCGATTCAATACCCGCAGATCTAGGAACTTACTACACAGTAAAACAACTTCCTTCAAATGAGCCAATCGAAGTAGAATGCTTTGTGAGCTTTTCTTCAAATAACCCTTCTCCCCTTGGACAATTTAATTCGGTATCCGGAGGAACATGGCACTCGGCGATTGGGTTCATGAGTCTCTCAGAGTTAGATAGACAAAAGTCTTCTTACATTCAAATTGCTCATTCTGCGACTAATGGTCGTTTGGTTCAACCAATACCGACCCAGTTTAGACTGAGAGAAGAATCAAAGACTTACGGAGCACCACTTCCTTTTGTAGATATTGAAGTAGTCCTACGCTCTGCTGCTGACTTAGATATTTATGGTCCCAATTTTACATACGGACACTATGCTGGAATTAATTCTACCGCAACTCTAATCGGCGGAGTCTTAGGTATGGGAATTATTTTTTCTCTCGCACAATTCGCGCCTACTCGTAATTTGCTCCTAAGTATCAAGCAACCGGGTGATGGACCTGACAAAGAACAAAGAGAAAGTAACTCCTTCACTCTATCCTTTGTAGGCAAATCTAGAACTAAAACTGTTCGCACAGAAGTAACAGGAGGAGATCCGGGCTATGGCGATACTTCCAAAATGCTAGGCGAGTCAGCACTCTGTTTAATTCACGACTTTGTAGAACTTCCAGAAAAATATGGAGTCATCACGCCTGCCATAGCAATGGGAGATAAATTAATACCAAGACTTCAAAAAGCAGGAATCCGATTTAGAACTCTTTAACTCATCTTATGGAAAGGAATAAAGCTATGGAATCCTTAATGAAATTATTCATATTAGATATATCTAATATGAATAGCCCGCGGCAGCGAACCCACCGTTAGGTGTAACCCCACCTTCAGCGCTGGGCACGCTGGTCACTCACCTTGCGTAAGGTGAGATTTTTGATTATTTTCTTTACAGGTAAGGCTTTTAAAAAATGATTATTTGAATGGCAGTTTCCCTTAATTCATTTACGAACTTTCTACATGCAGTTGCACTTGCTTCTTATACCTGGCTTGTATATACGGGGTTGAAAGAAGCAAGACCGCATTATGATATTTATATTTTTGCTTGCTTTGGATTGTTATTCGTTATAAAAATCTTTGGGATTCTTGTTCATATTCCCAGTATTGAACAAGATAGAAATAAGCACAATTTTTTTTTGGACAATCATTTCCGTTCTAGTTGTTTTTTTAAACTATGCGACATTAAAATCAATTAATACTCATTTAGTTTTAGTATTAGCAGGAACTGGAATTGTCTTTATACTTGCGAGTCTCTATATCCGATCTCTTTTTATTTCTGGGGGTAAATTTTATTTAATCGCTGCTGCCTTTACTATCGTTCACAGTCTTTGTGCTGTAATGACACGCGGTCAACTCAGCCTAGCCTGGTTTTACTTACTCATGTCTAACCTTCTTTGGATTGTATTCTCTAAAATCCCTTACTTGCATAAACGAAAATATCACAATGATATCTATCATTTTATGTTAATTGGGAGCACCTACTATCTATACAGCACGATTGAATCAGGGCTTTGGAAAAATCCAATTTTTTAAAAACAGATTGACTTTTATTTTTCTTCTCAGAAATTTTGCCTATGAACATGACTCTCGATGTAATCCTACTCGAAATTGCCAAGCTAGACTATGTAGACCAACAAAGTCTTTCCACCTTTCTAATTGATCTAGTCCATACCCAAGAAAAAATGCAACAAGCTATGGCTAATCTAGAAAAGGAAGAAAGTAGAATACTTACTCATACTAAATAACGAACTTTGTTCATTGACTGGAATTGAATACTTTTTTTAATTCAAGAAACAATTCGTCATTAGCAGCTAATTCTACTTTGTCTACAAGCTTTTGAAACTTGGAATCTTCCGTGTTCGACTCCATATCAATTTCAAAGGAAGTAATATGAGAAATTCCTTTTGTAAACTTGGACAAGAGTAACTTCTTTAGCAAGGAAGAATAATCTTTAAACATAGAGTCTAAAGAAATTCCTGAAGCTTTAAAAAAATCTTCAATGCGGGTAATAAGGATATGATCTCCTGCCAGATTCGAGTATTGGTATTCATCTAATCCCAGGCTGTCCAAAAAACTCTCCCACTCATTTGCATTTTTGCGCTCTTTATTATGACAATCATACGTTTGACAAATGGAAGCTCCATAGAAAGAAAAGTTCTGACTCTTAGGATCCCCTGTTTTAATTGGATGAATCATACATCCAATTCTTTTATTTTCTAGATCAATATAACCTAGAAAGGGACAATTATAAATAGTTTCATCTTTTTTTGGATAAGAGTTTTCTTTTTGCTCCAATTCTTCTCGAAAAGAGATTACAGTTTCTCTCTTTGCATAATCTACTGTTTCTGAAAAAATCGTAGTTCTTTCTTGCAAGATTTTTTTTAAAGCTGTGTGCGGATAATCTAGATTAAACAATCCACAACAAGCCCCACAGGATGAACCTTTAGATTGACAAAGACTCATTTTAATATGGAAAGCAATTGATTGGTATTAAGATTCATAAATTCGAGAGATACTTCTGAATTTTGCGAATTACCATTATTAATTGCATTGATCCCTAACAAAGGAAGGATAGCTTTCTTATTTTTATTCAGTAAGACTACCTTTCCTCTAAATTCATCGATACGGTTTACAAAGAAAGCAAATTGACTCGAATCAATTTCCATCTCCTTTTTGTTGTATCCATAAAATAAATGATGTCGATCTGAATCATTGGAAATAAAAAAGATAAAGCATTTTTCAAATTCATTTAACTCAACTAATAGGTTTTCGTAATAATATTGGGAAGTAATTAAATAACCTTCTAGACTCTCTACATCCAGAACGCCTGTTCTAAATTTTTCAATCCAATTGATTATCTTATAAATTAAATCTTTATTGGAAAACAAGACAACTAAAAAAGATTCAATCACCATTGTGATTTGTAATTTCTTAAAATCCAAAATGGATTTGAAAATCAAATCCCACCATATTCCGAGGTTAAACTCATTTACCCGCTCAAAGTTCTGATTGAGTGCTTTGTATTTATGATCGCTTAATACAATAACTCCTATTAACTTCGAAAACTCTTCAAAGCTTTCAATAAAGGCTTTCATTTTGTTTTCACTGGTATCTGATCTTTCATGAGCAATGAAATTTGCATAGGAAACAGCGATTGGTGTTGGATAGGATTTTCGAATCATTAAGGGATCAATGATTTTATTTCGGTGATTATTGCTCTTATTTAATATGATTCGATCGGGATGACCATACAAAGAATAATTTGCCCAAATCACATCGAGTGGATCATAATTCTTTCTAGCATATTCTCTCGCAATAAAAAGTGATTCGCCTAGACTCTTATCACTAAAAAGAGATAAATAAAATCGAATAGTAAAGTCAAGCGTAGTCGCGTTATCCGCTACTTCCCATTTGGTTCCAATAAAACTCATGATGCCCGACATCAAAAAAGAACTAGCAAAATCATTCATGATGTTCTTTGGATTTTTTAAGCCGGGACTTCGAGAGGAGTTACAAGAATTGCTAAAAACTAAATTGGTAGAGAATGCACTATTTTTGATTTCTCTTGCTTTAAGAATTTTATCCCCGGATAACAACCAACCATTCTCCATTGGATCACTTGAAAAAAATAAATGCCCGGCATAATGGATAATATTCTTTCCGCGGATCATTGATAGTAACTTCAGTTTTGTAATCTGAGAGCCAGCAATGAATTCAATGTCTAAAACAGAGGAAGGAACTTTTTCCTTTAGAACTTGAAAAAGTGTCTCGCCTTCTTTTTGTGCCCACTCTAAGTCTTCCGTTGGATCTGCAATGATTAGCATCTTTAACTTTTGATTAGTGGTCTCTTGTAAGAAAGTCTTTGAGCCTTTGATTGTTCTTCCAATTAAAAACCGATCTGATAGAAAACAATCTCCATCATACAATAACTCCCAGGGGATTTCTGCAAGACTACTGTCTATGTTAAAGTGTAAGTATTTTTCTGTTGTGGTTCGTAGATTATCCGAAATAGAACCTGGGAAAAACTGATCATAAAAAGTCTCGCCGAGTATCTTTAATTCTTTTAAGACATCGGGCTTTACGCGAAAATTAGATTCATGGTTTGATAAAAAATTATTAGAAAGCTTTGACAGGTTTTCAATTTCTTTTACATATTCTGAAATTAAATCACTGTCAATTGAGGATTGAATGTGAGATTCCGAATGAAACTGCCCGGAATTTAGGAAGTTAAATATATTTACATTTCCGACTCTATCAATAAGTAAATCAATCATTCCCTACAGCTTATCGGCAAAAAGGGATAAGTCAAATCTTTTTGAAATATTCTTACCCGTAAATTCAATATTATAGATGCCTTCTTTTAGTCCAGAGAAGGAAACCAGTCCTTCTGAATTAATATTACTGGAATAAATAAAGCGATTGTCCTTGCGCAGATTCACTTGATTGTAAAGGTTCACAAAGGAAGAATCAAACTTGACACTAAGGTAGGCTTCGTTTTCATTTTCCTGAATGACTTGGTATACAAGGCTCCCCTGATCAGTCTTCTCTAGCATACTAATGCTTTGTGGAATTGTATTAACCGAATTTCTAACGGATGGAATCGTCAATTCTAAAGGTGTAATCAAAGATTCACCAAAGAAAGAACCAAGCAACTTCATACCAGCTTTCCCAAATCGTATGACCAATCGATCCTCTTCTTTCTGAGTAACCTTGTCTGCGTCCATGTAATTTTGAAGATAAAGCGGTAGTGGAATATTTTTTTCTTTCGAGATACTTGCATTCGCTTTTGCCAAATCCAAACTCTCAAAGAACTTTGAATCCTTTTCTATTAAAGAATCTAGATACTTTTTACTTTCGTGCTTAATCGCATACTGGACAGATTCCTCAATCTCAATCAACTCGGCAAAGTGCGAGTCATTTTCCAAAGCGAGATCAAATAGTTTTTCATCGCCTTTTAGGAATAAGTCGATAACTTTCTCTGTATTATTTATTTCATTTGATTCATTCATAGGATTCATAGCCGACCTCTTGTAAATTAGAGACTTGATAATTATTGGTTATATTTCATACTTTACAAATTTTTTTTGGATTTTTTCCAAAACTCTTTGCAAAGAGATACTTACGCCACCCTCCGGTATTTTGAGAAACTGGGCGATAACACGGTAGGGAGTGCGAGTAATAAAATTGCCTTTGTTTTTCTTTTCGATTAGCTTTCGCCTTTGCTCATACTTTTTATTTATAGAAATTTGCACTTTGTCGTAGTTGGGCAAATTATCATTAAACACAAGAGGTTTTTCTTTCTCTTGTTGTTGCTTTAATTCTAAGATATTCATGTAAATAGAAGCAATTTTATCTTCACTCCGGATACTATGAATTTCTTTTTCACTCAGAGCATCGCGTATCTTAATAATCTCTATTTGTAATTCGTCTTTTGTAAAACCGGTTTTTTCGATCAGGTAGTCAATTTCTTCTTCATTTAAGTTCAAGTAGTAAATATAAGCTAATTTGAATATGATTCGATTTTCTATTTTTATCTCGGACAATGCCCCTTGAAATCGAGAGGACATCAAATCCGCTTCTTTTTGTAGATTGGCTTTTAAATCTGGTTCATTTTCGATAGAATAGTATTCTACTCCATCTGAGTTTACTTTAACGCTAGAAACAATTTTTAGCTCTCGCTTATTGCGTTGCCAATCAATGAGCATGTTTCTAAGAACTGTATAGAGCCATGTCTTAAATCCAGACTTACCAACAAAGGTGTGAAATCGCTTCCCGGATTTTAGCCTTTCATAAGCATAGATGAAAAATTCGCTTGCATCATCCTCTTCTAGGTGAAAAACCCGTATTGGAAAATTATAGATATCCTCTGAAAATTCTTCAAAGAATTTCTTTAGCGATTCAGGGTCGCCAGCGGCGCAAGACTGCACTAAATCAAATATTTCTTCCTGTGATAATTTCATACTGGTCAGAATTGGTACATTAAATTTTTAGTTTCTATAGTCATTTACAAAAAAATAAAATGAGAACATTTTTATGAAAAAAATCCTTTTACTGCTCACAATCATCCCTGTTTACCTAGTATTCAGTCAAGAAAATTCAAAACCTAAGTATTCAAATGGATTCATCTGGCCTGCAGGTGGTGATAATATTGAAGTAAAACTGACTTCGCTTTTTGGGGAATCAAGAGGAGATCATTTCCACAATGGTGTGGATGTTTCCTCTGATAACGAAAAGGTTGCCTCCATTGAAAAAGGAGCTGTAATTTACAGTCATTACACTTCAGACAACCCTTTTGAAAATGAACATGGCAGTGGAAACAGCGTTTGGATTTTACACGACAATGATATTCTCTCCGCCTACTACCATTTAAAAGATGGAAGATCGCCTGAAATTTCAGAGAAAAGAACCGTGCAAAAAGGAGACACTATTGGCAAGACAGGCAACACCGGTCATTCGAGTGGTTCTCATTTACACTTCGTAGTAGCCAAAGACCAGGGAAGAAAAATCATCGACCCACTCAAAATCCTTCCCACCGTAAAAGATACAAAGTCCCCTACTATTAGCAGCCTAATTCTAACCATTGGAAAAAGCATCACCTATGTAAACGATGGAGACTCTTTTAATTCTTCGAGTAACTTTCCAATCACTGTAGACATAGCGGATACGGGCGAACGCAAAGGTCAAAGGCGAGGAGTGAAGTCCATTCGCTTTGTAGTAAATAACAAAGTCTACAAAGAAAGTAATTTCAACGAACTAAGTTTACAAAATAGCAAATGGCAAAACGAAGACGGTATGTCGTTTAACGATCTCTTCTTTGAAAGTCATTATTATATTGGAGACTTAAAATTTATTTCTGGGGATAATACCATTTCTATCACAGCGACTGATTTTAGTAATAACAAAACGGAGAAAACTTTTACATTCTATGTAAATAAAATTCAGAAGAAGTAATTTTAATTGTCACCCCGGTTTTTCGGGGGTCTCCGGCCCCGGCAATGGCGATATCAGGCAAGGTCATATAAAGAAAAAGAATTAACCACGAAGGACGAGAAGAACGCGAAGGAAAACAGGATGTCATTATAAACCCTTCGTGAACTTCGTGCCCTTCGTGGTAAAAAATTCCTAATTTTAAGGGTGACGCAAAGATGTTTTTTAGATTTTCAATAGACCCATTTCAAAAAAAATGGATTCATGTTTAATAAAATTATTTCACTGTTTATTTTGAGCCTGTTCTTTACTGCTTCTATTCATTCGGAATCACAACCAAATGAATTAGGAAAATTTTTAATCATTACCTATCATGTGATTGGAGACAAGGACTCCGCCTACACAAGAACCATACAAGGGTTTAAGGATGATTTGGCGCTACTTAAGAAAGGAAATTTTTATCCTTTAAAAATTTCTGATTTAGAAAAAAGAAATCTAAATATTCCAAAGGGCAAACGACCAGTATTCATTACACTCGATGATTCTTCTCAAAGTCAATTTGACTTAGACGAGAAAGGAAATATTTCTCCTGACTGTGCAGTTGGAATCATGGAAGATTTCAAAAAGAAAAATCCCGATTTTCCGTTAACCGCTACTTTTTTTATATTACCCGGTGCAAAGCATCCGAATAATCTATTCGGACAAGAAAAACTCACTTCCAAAAAACTAGACTTCTTAGTAAAGAACAACTACGAAATCCAAAACCATACACTCTGGCATGCAAACTTAAAAAAATACAAAGACAAAATCGAAGAGCAGATTGTAGAAAGCCAAAAGCTTTTAAATAAATATTTACCTGATTATAAAATGACTTCTCTTGCAATGCCATTTGGAATTTATCCACCTAAAGACTACGAGTCGAAGCTAACAGCGGGTAAACACAAAGGGATTGAATACAAACATATTTTAGTTTTTGATTATTCCAATCGCGCAAGCTATTCTCCCTATGACAAAGAATTTGATCCAGTTCATGTGAGACGAGTGCAAGCCTTCAAAGACAATATCGAAAAAATGATTCAAAAATATTCTGAGTCTAATGAAGCATATGTGAGCGACGGAGATGCAAACACTTTGACTTTTCCTAAAAAGATGGAAGAGAAATTAAATCCTAAATACAAAGATAAGTTAAAAGTTGTAAGTTATTAATAGTCTAGGATAGGCGTCCCTGCCTGTCCTTTGAACAACATACCCTTCCTATGTATCGAAGATACTATTAACAATAATATCAAGTATAATATCAAACATACTCTTTTTGCCTTTTTGAGTATCTTTGATACAAGACCAGAGACCAATGTTAATAGCATTGTTGATCTATACTTGAGCCAATACGAGATACCCAATACCAAAGCTAACACAAAGTATGCGCTACACCTTTAGTCTGGATTAGGATTCTTAGGATTAATGGATTAAAGGATTTATGAGTAGGAATGATTTTTACTTTCTATGAAATCCTGCCAATCCTAGAATCCTTTAATCCTGATTCAGACAGAGTTTTTTTCGCTTGCAGCCTCCTTTGTTTTGTGATATTTTGATAAACATGATAACTTTGAAAATTCAAGTTGATACAAATGATAATGCACAATTATTATCACAGCTTTTAGGAAATCTAAATTTCATTAGTAATGTTAAAATCTCTAATACGCTAGAGAAAAAAATTTCGGATATACCTGTTTCTAAAAAACAAAAAACTAATCCCAAGAAGTTTTATGGAATATGGAAATATAAAAATATTAAAGACATAAAAAAATTTCGAGAGTCGTTATGGGAAAGAGGATAATGGATAAAAATAAGATTATCTGTGATACAAATATCTTTATACAAGTTCTTTCAGGAGATAATAAAATAATTTCAGCAGTAGAGTTTATCAAACATGAAAATATCTTAATGACTTCTATTACGGCTCTTGAACTTTGCAAAGGTGCATTTAATAAAAAAGAAATGAAATCAATTTCCTCTTTCATTAACTTACATTCTATTCTATCGAGGGTAGACCCCAAACACTGGACAGTTTTTTCTCAAAAATAAGGTGTATTAGCACGATCTAATATACTAAAATTATTTATTGAAATTAGCCAATAAAACTTTCAGAAAAAATCAGACAAAAAAGAGAGAATGATTTTACTTTTACGAAATCCTGGCAATCCTAAAATCCTTTCATCCTATTCCTTTTTCTATTTGTCACGAACCAATAGCATAAAACAATGTATCCATGAACATAGCGAAGTTATCAATTGAGCGTCCCATTTTCATTTCAAGTATTGTCATTTTAATAATATTTACCGGTTGGTTTGCGTTAAATCGACTCGGAGTAGATTTATTTCCAGATGTAAATATTCCAGTCGTTTCTGTTGCGACAGTTTATCGAGGTGCAGGACCCGAAGAAGTAGAAACACTCATCTCAAGACCGATTGAAGAAGAGATTGGATCTATTTCAGGACTCAAGCGGATATCATCGCGTAACCAGGAAGGCATATCAATAGTAATCGCTGAATTTTTTCTATCAGCAGATATAAAAGATTCAGAGCAACAAATCCGGAACAAAATAGCGCGTATCCGCCGTGACCTTCCTTCTGACATAGAAGAGCCAGTGATTCAAAGATTTGATCCAGCCGATCAACCAATTGTGCGGCTTTCTTTGTTTGGTGAAATTTCTCCCGTAGAGTTATACGATATAGCAAAAGAAGAATTAAAACCGCAATTTGAACAAGTAAACAACGTAGGCTCTGTCCGAATCATAGGGGGAACCAAAAGACAAATTCAAATTGAAGTAGACCGAAAGAAATTAAACGAATACTCACTTTCGAATGTATTCATGGGAAACCAATTAAAAAGCTTCGGTCTAAATGTTCCGGTTGGGAAATACGAGAGCGGTAACTCAGAAGTATCCTTTAGAACTATCGGTAGATTTGAAAAGCTTTCCGAAATCGAAGAAGCTCAAGTTTTTTTCGGAGGAGAATTAGGAAGCTCAGTTCCTGTTACAAAAATCGCTCGGGTAGTAGATACAATTGAAGACTTAAAAACAATGTGCTTTTTATATGCACCCGTTAAAGAAGAATCAGAGCCTCATAGTCTAGTAAAGGGGTTTATCAATAGTTTGCGCAAAGGAGATCCGCCGCAAACAGAGCGGCTCACAAAGCCATCTCTATTCATTGACGTATACAAACAATCCGGTGCGAATACAGTTGCCGTAGTAGATTCTATTTTACAAAGAGTAGAAAAATTAAATAATACAAATCTCAAAGACAGAAAGGGAAATCCTCATCTCATCGTGGTTCGAGATAGCTCTGTTTGGATTCGCGCTAACGTAGAAGATGTATCAGTATCCATTATCCTCGGAATAATTCTTACCGTTCTAGTTGTGTATTTCTTTTTGGGAAATGTTCGCTCTACTATCATCACAGGTCTTGCCCTTCCGAATAGTTTACTCGGAGCATTTATTATCATGTATGCGATGGGTTTTACCATAAACGTCATGACCCTACTCGCCCTCTCTCTCACGGTAGGACTTTTAGTGGACGATGCAATTGTAGTTCGAGAAAATATTTTTCGTAAACTAGAAGAAGGTCATCCTCCTGCTATAGCAGCTGAGCTGGGGACAACAGAGGTTACCCTCGCTGTCGTTGCTACAAGTTTTACAGTCATTGCTGTATTTTTACCAATTGGTTTTTTAAGTGGAATCGTAGGACAGTTTTTTAAACAGTTCGGATTAACGGTAGTATTCGCAATGCTAGTGAGTTTATTTGACGCACTCACAATTGCACCTATGCTCAGCGCCTACTTCGCAGGCAAAGCTCACGGCAAGCCTAACTTTTTAGTTCGTGCCTTTGACAGATTCCAAACCTGGCTCGAGAAAGTTTACGGAGTAGTAATCGATTTTTCAGTGAAGAAGCCAATCGTTATTTTGCTCTCAGCTACTGCCATTTTTATTTTTAGTATTTACTCTTTGAAGTTTGTTAAGAAAACTTTTCTACCCGCAAACGATCAAGGCGAATTCATAGTATCCATTGATATGCCACCGGGAACTTCTTTACAGGGAACCTATGAAGTAGTTCAAAAGATTGAAGAAAAAATAAAAGCAATACCTGAAATAAATAAACTCGCTACAGTCGTTGGAAGCCCCGATGGATTTCCTACAATCGGAAATATTGGAATCGCGCTCGTGCCTTCTCACAAGCGAAGAAGAAACACAGCAGCAGTAAAATCAGAAGTCAGAGAAATCATGAAACAATTTGAATTCGCACGACCATCCGTGAACGATTACAGTGCGGTAGGCGGCGGAGTCAACTACCCGTTTAACCTTAACATCATGGGAGACGATTTAGAGGCTATTGAGAAGTATTCGAGAGAGCTAATTGAAAAATTAAAAGTCATTCCCGATCTCACAGACATAGAAAGAGATTTTCAAGCAGGCAAACCAGAATTTCAAGTGGAGTTTGATTTCAAACGAATGCAAAGTGTGGGAGTCGCACCAATTACCGCAGGAGCAGAATTACGCTACCATGTGGAAGGCGGCGTCGTTGGAAAACTTCACGACAAAGGTTTAGAATACGATATACTCATGCGTTTAAAACCAGACCAGAGAAATCTACGCACAGCATATCTCGATACAAAAGTTCCCAACGTTAACTTCAAAATGATACCACTTAGTTTTGTAAGTAGCGGCAAAGAGAAATTAGGTCCTGCTAAAATCAGTAGACAAGACCGTTCTCGCGTAATACCAATTCGTGCAAACCTAACTACAACAGGTGCGATTGGAAATGCAACAGATATAGCCAAGAAGATTCTATCAGAGTCTTTCCCACCTCCTCCCGGAATACGATATGCATTCTGGGGTCAGTCAGAAGACTTTAGGGAGCTAATGCAGAATATCCTCATCGCGTTTGGATTCGCCCTACTCTTCATCTACCTGGTATTAGCCTCACTCTATGAGTCCTTCATTACACCTATATCAGTTCTAATTGCAATTCCGCCAGCCTTCTCCGGCGCATTCTTAGCATTAGCCTTATTCGGGGAAATGCTAAATCTATTTTCTATGATTGGAATTATTTTACTCATGGGTCTTGTTACTAAAAACTCAATTCTAATTGTAGACTATGCGATTCGAGGAATTCACGCAGGTATGGACAGAACAGAAGCAATTAAAAAAGCAGGAGTTCTAAGGCTTCGTCCCATTCTAATGACTTCTCTTGCGATGATTGCAGGAACTCTTCCGATTGCACTCGGACTCGGAGAAGCGGCTAAGTCCCGTACGTCGATGGGAATCGCTATCATCGGCGGACTCATATTATCCACACTTCTCACACTGATTGTAGTGCCCGCCATGTTCGGATACATCGACAGACTCAGAGAATGGATCGAAAGTAAATTTAGACATTCTTAATTGGCGTTGCGGCGTCTTTATCGACGTAGGGAACGGTTTGAAACCGTTCCCTACATTGCAAAAGAGCCGCCGTGCTCGCACCTATCGTCAATATTTTGCATTCACAAAATATTGACGCCGGTTTGATCACTATCGCATTTTTTTAACAATCATTTACTTACCTTGGCTGACTTTTCTTCTTGACCATTAAGGAAATATTTTTCCAAATAGAAAAAAGCAAAAAAGGAGAAGTTGAGTTTTGAGAGTTAAAATCACTAGTATATGTCTATTAGCAGTTTGTTCCTTTAGTCTGTTGGCACAAGACTACAAAGAGAATTTCAAAAATGCAAAGGACGATGAAGAAAAAATTTCCATTTTAGAAGAGATTAAAAAAAGCGGAGATGCAAAGCAAAGTAAGTTTTTAATTTCTGTATTAACCCAAGGAGAATCGAGCAAATTACGATCTGCCGCAGCGTCTGCCCTCGGTAGTGTCAAACAGGGAGTAGATGAACTACAAAAAGCTTTTGATACAGATGATATTTATGTAAGAGAAGCAAGTATTGAAGCGTTAGCAGAAATAGGTGCTCAAAAAAGCCTGGCTCATTTTGAAAAAGCCTACAAAGACAAAAACGAAAAAATTCGTGACAGTGCAATAAAAGGTCTTTCTAAAACAGCAAAACTTGGAAATGCATCTATGCTTAGAGAAGCTCTGAACTCTAAGAATAAGGATACGCAGTGGTATGCGCTCGAAGGAATTGCTAAGATCAAAGCACACGAAGAATGGAAGCATGTAAAGAAATTCTGCTCGGATGCAAATGTAGATTTAGTAACAGCCTGTCTTCGTGTAGCTGGACAAGTAGAATTAAACGATGCGTTAGCCGAAATTGAAAAGAATCTAGCCAACCCAAATGAAGACATTAGTAAAACAGCAATCGAAGCACTAGGCAATTACAAAGCCGAAAAGGTAATTCCAACACTCATTCGATTTAAAAGAGACAATCCTAATCATACAGCAATGGCTGAGATAGGAAAGATTTTAAAAAAAGCCAAAGCTGCCAAACAATACGCTATTGTAAATGTAGCTGATAGTCTTAATGTTCGCTCAGAGGCTAATGACCGTTCTTCCGTAGCTACATCGTTAAAAGGAAATGCTGTTGTCGAAATTCTAAAACGAGAAGCAAAGAAGTATATCGTAAAGAATGCCAAAGGCGAGGAAATGGAAAACTTCTGGTATAATATTAAAACAGAAGATGGAAAAAAAGGATTTATATTCGGTGAGTTTATTCAAGTCATCGAAAGTTATTAAAATATAAAATTAGAGGAATTCAATGAAATCAAAATATAAAATTTTACTACTCTTAGCAATTGTAGTTAGTTGTCTAACAGCGATTAGCTGTGGTCCAAAGAAGAAAGTCACTAAGTTTGAAAAACCAAAATCAATTCTTTTTGCAAAGTCTAGTTTTGGAATTCCAGTTTACAAAAAAATGGAATCTAAAGACAAGCCAGTCGGGGAAATCAAAGAAGCAGACTTAATGACTGTCAATGCTCAAATTGAAATCACCCTTAAAGACAAATCAATAGTAACCTACTTTGAAATTAAATGTCCACCAAAATTCAAAGAAGGATGTGGAGAAAACGAAGCTTATATCAATGGAACTGAAATTCTTGGCTCATCTCTCAGTGATATTAACTCCGGACAAGTCTCGTACGCAGAAAAAATGGGCAAAGCAATATTAGTCGAATCTGATTTAATCAATGATGCGGCAACTACAAGAGATTGGATTACAAATCCAGCCAAAAAAGACAAAGTAACTGTAATCTCAGACGCTTTGTTTTTAGCCATTGCTGCCTTAGTCAAAAATGCAGATGACCGTTCTCAAATTCTCTCTGAATTATTAATGGTTGGAGAACTTGTCAAAGACCCTGCCTACACAGATTCTCGCTATGATTTAGTATTTAAAAAATATGCTGTGCTAAATAAGAGAAAAGAAGGAGAAGAAGCAAGAGTAACCGGTCTGACTGAGGAGCTAATCACAACTATTCGCAATTACAATGATGCAGGTGAAAAAAAGATTATAACTGGTTTTCCAATGCGCTCCCAATCTTACAAAGGCTTAGTAGACCAGTTCAATCGATTAAAGAAAATTCCATTTATCCAAGAAAGAATTTTACAAGAAGTTCTTAAGAATTCTAAGTATACTCTCGCAGGAGCAGATTCTGATTTAAAAATCGATATTCTAGGTAAAGACGGAGTTAAAGTTAGTTTTACAAATGCTGGTGCCGCAGAAGAAAACACAATCGAATCTGTTACCGCTTTAGAGGATAACGGCTCGATAGGATTTACTTTAAAACTAAAAGACAAAGAGATTTCAATCAGTCCAGCGGAAACTCCTGCTTATCTGCTTGCCGGTGGTCCGGGCTTAAAAGAATTTGTTTCCCAAATTCCAAAAGACTATAGAGAAGTAATGAAGAATAACGAATATTACAAAGGTGTTATGCTCACTGCTTTAAAATTTGGTGATGGAGGATTTGACGAATCAACAGGGATGATGAAATATCAATTTCAATCGGGTAATAAGTATTGGACTACACTCGAAATCTTTCGTCTACACCCAAACCTAACGCGTAAGGGCGATTATTCGGGCGAGTTTGTTCATTCGTATACAATGCCAGGAGACACCTGTGGTTCCGATAAACCAAATACTTGGCGACAACCCAAAGGACAACTTTACATAGGACAATTCCAAAAACAGGGTTGTGATGCAACCGCCAAAGACGAGTTTCGTGAAGAAATTTGCATGAATGAAAATGGTAGTGAAGGCATCGATATCAGTTTCTCACCATCCGAAATTCGCTCGGAAAAACCAAATCTTCAATTGATTTTTTGGTCGAGTTCTACTGGATTCTGTACTGACACAATAAACGAACTCTTTGGAAGTAGCGGTCGTGCTTATTAAAAAATTCATCTAATGTAGATGCCATTTTTATCTAAACAATGAAAAGAAAACGTAGAGGGAAACTTCTACGTTGTCTCTAACTGTATTTTAAAATTTAAAGATCGCCCAATTGATCTTCTGATACTTCTTCTTTCATATGCAATCGATTGTAGTCAAGGATATGACTTAATACTAGTTTATAAGGAGTGATTATTTTTTTATCAGCAGAGAGACTCATCTCTAGAGATTCAATTTTTTTCGAAAGCATTTTTTTTAGACGAGATTCTTTTCCTCTCCATTCATGATCCATTGGATAAAGAATTGCCTGCCTATCATTTTTCTCTTCCCCGGGAATAGAAATAATCTGAAATGCAAATTTTTTTAGTGTAGCAGATAACACTTCTGAATTTTGGAGTCTACATTTTTGAATGAGCATTTGCCTTGTCGGAATTACATTTTCTTTGAAGTAGAAATAATCCATACACTCAACCACTTCTTTTCTGCGAGTCTCAATTACTTTTTCTTCTGTGAATTTTTTGTATTTTATAATCTTCGCTTTCTCTGCATCTCTCTTTCTAGATCTATTCCTGGATTCAAGCTCCCATTGTTCGGATTGTATTTTTTTCTTCGCGGTAGCAAAGAAAAGATTCTTAAAATAATTAAAGTATATGAAAATAGGATAATACCAGGGAAAATATTCGATGTAAGCCTTACTGAGTAAATTTCCATAGAGCTGAATTGTGTCTTTGTTGCTAAATAGTCCCTGGAGATAATGCTCGTTTGTCTCTAGCAAATTTTTAAACGCAAGTATTTTCCAAGTTGGATCCGGCATTTGAACATTCATATCCTTGATGCAATTCAAAAAAGCAGAAATTTTTCTAGGTGCGAATACATATACTTCTTGCTTTGGCATAAACCAAGAAGCAAAAACAAGAGAGAAATCTCCTTTTAATTTGTCCCAAACTTTCGGATGAACTTCATTTACCCTATCTTCTCCTATGAATTGAATGATCTCTTTCCAACTCTTAGAAGGCTCTAAGAACTTTGATCTCATTTTCTCAACTTCTTCCTCAATCAAGGTCTCTTCTTTTTGGATCAAATACTCAAGTGCAAACTTTTCAAATAGTAGAACTGTCATGATTGCCAACTCACCCGAATAATTTTCCGGATAATACGGAGAAATCACACGATGCAGAATTTCAGCTCTTTCTTTTTTAAAAGAAGTCGTTGGCTCATGAAAAGGTTCCATTTGATAAATATCTTCTTGCTTTTGAATTGCTTCTAAATCTTTTCCAACAACCGAATAATAGATAGGAGCAATTTCACTTTTTATAAACTCATCTGCAATTCTAAATTTTTCAATCATCATACTTGGAGTCATTGGAAAATAAAGTCCAATGCCAAGTTTAACAATCTTATTTCGAAGTATTAATTCTTCTTCAATATCTTCTAGTATGGTTTCTTTTATTTTCGGATTTAGCGGTATGTCGTTGACTGAGTCCTGCATTTCAGGAAAAAGTTTAATAAAACTAATTGGATAATTTCCCTGTGCGAGCGGAAGATTTTGTTTTAAGTTTATTAAGAGTTCATCTCTAAAAGATTTTTCGTTGTATTTGGGGTTAAATTCTATTAGCTCCAAAATATTTTGAACTGAAATATTTACAATGTTTTTATAAATTGTATCTATGCTCTCTGTTTTTTCAATGGGAGAAGCAATAAAGCAAGAATTTATTTTAATTTCTTTTCTATCTAAATAACTTAAATAGAATAAATGCAAAATAAGTTTATCTTCGATTAACCGCTTCATCGGATAAACAATGTCAGACCGCATATCAACTTTTAATCCCGGCACTTGCTCTGGATCTAAAAAAAGATTTCCTGTTTTAGAATTGGTTACAGTGGAACTTTTTTGAATTTGCTGATAGAGTATAAACGCTGTTTTATTATTTAAAGAAGTAGCAACAGAGTCCTTTGGAGTTTTAAGTTCTAAAAATGAATGCATATTTTAAACGTTATATTGAAGACGCGGAAACGTTTCCGCGCCTTCAGAACGTGTCGAAGTGTTATTTCAATTTCTTCGCAACAGCTTCCATGAATTGGAAAGTGTCGAGTTCTTTTTTAGAAGATGCAGTGCTTAGAGAAATTAAATCTTTTGTCATCTCCCCTGCTTCGATTGTATCGATCACTGCTTTTTCGAGCTTGTGGGCAAACGCGGTAACCTCAGGAGTTCCGTCGAGTTCTCCGCGTTTTGCAATCGCACCTGTCCAGGCAAAAATAGATGCTACAGAGTTTGTAGAAGTAGTTTCGCCTTTTTGGTATTTGCGGTAATGGCGGGTAACGGTTCCGTGCGCTGCTTCGTATTCGTATTTTCCTTCCGGAGAAACCAACACAGAAGTCATAAGACCGAGCGAACCAAATCCTGAAGCAACCATATCACTCATAACGTCTCCGTCATAGTTCATGAGTGCCCATAGCATTCCACCTTGGTGTTTCATGATTTGTGCCACTGCATCATCAATCAAGAAGTAACTGTATGTTATCCCCGCCGCTTTGAGTTCAGCCTCTTTTTCTACAGCCATCTCATCAAAGATCGCGCGAAACCGAGCGTGGTATTTTTTCGAGATAGTGTCCTTGGTTGCAAACCATAAATCAATCTTTTCGGATAACGCATAATTGAAGCAAGATTTTGCAAAACTGATAATGGATTTATCCAAGTTGTGCATACCCATTGTTACCCCCGCTCCCTTGTAATCGTGAACAAGAACTCTTTGTTTTTCGGTTCCACTTGCATCAGTGTAGACTAACTCTACTTTGCCCGGACCTGGTATTAGAAGCTCAACGTTCTTATAAATGTCACCATAAGCATGACGACCAATACTAATTGGTTGTTTCCATGATCTAACTGCTGCTGGAATATTGTTAATGATAATTGGTTTTCTAAACACAGTTCCATCGAGTATTGAACGAATGGTTCCATTTGGCGAAGGCCATTCTTTTTTGAGACTGTATTCTTTTACTCTGTCTGCGTTAGGCGTAATAGTCGCACATTTTACAGCCACTCCATGCTTGAGTGTTGCCTGTGCGGAATCAACTGTCACCTTGTCGTCGGTTTTGTCTCTATGTGTTACGGAAAGATCATAGTATTCTAGCTCGATATCCAAAAATGGATGAATGAACCTGTCTTTTATTTCTTTCCAGATCACGCGGGTCATCTCGTCCCCGTCCATTTCGACTAATGGTGTTTTAACCTTGATTTTACTCATTCAAATTCTCTCCTAAATGATTTCAATAGATAAGTAACTAACAAGGTCTCATATACAATGTTTTCCTTCAAGAGAATATTTTTAAGAAATTACAAAACATAACTCAAGTCCAATCGTTTAGAATTTTAACTAAAGTTCTAACAGATATTGGCTTGGTATAAAAATCACTCATACCGGCAAGTAGGCATTTTTCTTTTTCTCCTTCGAGTGCCTCTGCAGTAACTGCAACAATGGGGACTTGACTTATTTGGCGTAATACTCGCGTGCTTTCGTATCCGTCCATTTCCGGCATTCTAATATCCATTAGAACAAGATCGTATTCTGACTCTTTGAAGTCTTTGATTGCCTCGAGTCCATTATAAGAATGTTTAATTTTTAGAATTCCTTTATTCTGCAAAATCTGAGTCATCATCGTTGCGTTCAAAACATCATCATCTACAACAAGAACACGAATGTTTATATTTTTTACGATTGAGACTTCCTTTTTCTTAAATTCAACCTTTGAACTAGGATCATTTCTTAACAACTGAATATTATGATATTGGGAATAATTATGAGTATCCTTTCTTTCCAATTTTAATCTAAAGTAAAACTTGGAGCCCTTCCCTTCTTGACTCTCTACCCAAATTTTTCCACCCATCAAATCAATCAATTGTTTGCAGATAGAAAGTCCTAATCCAACACCTCCATATTTTCTGGTTATAGAGGAATCTCTTTGGTAAAAACTCTCAAACAGTCTTCTCTTTACATCATCATCCATCCCGATTCCAGTATCTGAAATTGTAAAAAGAATTTCTTGAAAATCCTCTGATTCATTTTCTAATTTAATCTTTAATTGAACTTTTCCAACTGATGTAAACTTCAACGCATTTCCGATAAGGTTTATCAATATTTGCCGTAACCTATAAGAATCTCCAATTAAATTTTCTGCTATTGTTTTATCTATACTCGATTTAAATTCGATTCCCTTCTCAGATGCTCTTTCATAGAACATTTCATAAATTGAATCGGAAATTTCTGTGAGGCTAATTCATATACTCTCAATTTCAATTTTGCCTGATTCGATTTTTGAAAAATCCATGATGTCATTTACAATATTGAGTAGTAATTCAGCACCTGTAAATGCTATTTGTGCATAATTTTTTTCGCGAGCGGATAATCCTGATTCGACCAAGAGAGAGGTCATTCCGAGTATGCTATTTAGCGGCGTCCTTATTTCATGACTCATTTTAGCTAGAAATTCCGATTTCGCTGCGTTAGCCTCTTCTGCAATTAGCTTAGCTTTAAGTAAGTCAGCTTCAATTTTTTTTCGTTTAGAAATTTCATTATGAACAGAAATCCAAACCAATCCATACTCAGGATGCTCGTATTCAGATACATTTACCGCGCACCAAAACGATATTCCATTTTTCGTTCGATTGAAAACTTCCCCACTCCAAAATCCGTCTTTATAGAGAACTGCGTTTATTTCTTCTGCTATTGATTCACTTGGTTTAATTTCGGATGAATTTAGAATACTGACATGCTTTCCAATTAATTCTCCTGTTTCATAACCAAACATCGAGTCAAAACTTGGATTTGTGTAGATAATACTTGCATCATCCGTTCTTAAAAGAAAAACACCTTCTGACATTTTATTTAGAATATCACTATGAAATTGAAGTAAGTTTTCATTTTTCTTATGATCTGTAATGTCAATCATAATTCCTTGCACTAGGGGCGGTTTGACTTCATTGTTAATGACTCCAATGGTATCTCTGATCCAACTTAACTTTCTGTGTTTAGTGAAAAATCTATATTCTAGAAAATTTGATTTTTTATTTTTTAAAATCTCACGGAATTTTTTTAATGTTGGCTCTTTATCTTGTGAATAAACGTTGTTTACCCAAAAATCAACGCTTGTCCACTCTTCTTTTGTATAGCCGAGTAGGTTTTCTGAATTGCCTTCAATGAAAGTGTATTGAAGCGAATCAGCATTTGCCTCCCAAATGATTCCGCCTATGGAAGATAGGATATGATGACTTGATACCGGTTCTTGCGACCTTTTTTCACTTTCAGATTTTTTAAGAAATTTGGTGACTGCCCAAAACAAACATATATTTGAAATAAAAAAGAGAACTAAATAGACAAAATTGGCAAAATACCCGTAAAACAAATTCCAAAGAATAATCTGTATTCCAAGACCTAAACCTAGAAATATGTTCTGTTTGATTTTAATTGAATCAAAGGTGGACATAATAGAGTTCTTTTCCAATAGCAAGAAAAGTCTTTCAAATAACTCTATAGATTCAACTAAATTCTTTACTTCTAGGTTTTTTTAGTCTAAAAATCCACCCTTTTTCACTCCATGCTAGCTATAATCAGTTTTTCATTGAATTCTAGACTTACAGCCGAGGCTATTCAAAAAGATTGTCATCGGACAAAATCCAGTTAATGACAGGACAACCTGATTGAGTCCTACAATTCCAGTCAAAATAAGCCAATAGGGGTGAACAAATACTCCCAATCCAACACTTGCGATTGTAAATACACCGGCTAAAAGCCAAATGATTCTCTCCATATACCAATTATCAGTTTTAGCTAAAAACATACACACTCCTTTTAATATACCATACGGGGTATCTTATTTTTTTAGGCAAGAGAAAAAAAATAATTTGATTTATTAGATACAATACCCCCCATGGTATATATGCATGGAGAAGATAAAACAATGATAGCAAATTTTAAGAGGTTATACGTAGAGAGAATCCCTCGAATGAGTATTCTTTTAGGAATTTTTATTTTTTCAGGAATCACAGGTTTGAAAGCACAGGAAGCACAAACGCTTGATTTCGGAAAAATTTGGGAAAAAATAAGGGAAAATTCACATACGCAAAAAGCATTATCTCTAGAATCAAGAGCAGCAAAAATATCTAGCAATAAAGCATCCAAGCATTGGCTACCTAGAATTTATGCAGATGCTAGAAATTATACAACGAACGATCCAGCGTTGAATTTTTTCTCAAACCTGGGACAAAGAGCAGCGACTAATTCTGATTTTTCGACAAAGAGTGTTCGAACTCAACCGAGTAATTTTATTGATACGAATAATAACCTGTATACCACTCCCAATTACAATACACTCAATCTATTCGCACCGGATACTCTTAATAATCCGGGCACGAACACATACCAGAGAGGAACGCTCGGAGTTGATTTCTCCATCTATGAAGGAGGCTCTAAAAAAGCAGTTGCTAAAGCATTCGAAAAACAAGCAGAAGGGAAACAATTAGAAAATAAATTTGTAAGCCTAAACGAATACGCAAATTCTGCTGCGATGTATGGAACTCTAATTTCTCTTTACGATCAACAGGAAAAAATTGCAGCTCTAGACAAAACAGTAAATACGATCCTAAGTCGTTACCAACTTGGCAATCGTGGGAATCCGGTTGGTTACTCCGGCGGTATAGCACTAAAGAGTCTAAAAAATCGAATCGAAGGGATAAAGGAAGAAACCGCTGCGAGAATTGAATCTATAAAATCTTCTATAGAATCCTCTTCGGGGAATTTACCTTCTAATTGGAATCTTAAACTACAAAGCACAAATTCATTCGCTGACGAATACTTAAAATTATCCGCGCCAGAAAAATCCTATATGGCAAAAGCAATGAAAGCTTACGCTGATGGTGCAACCGAACAAGCAGAAGCTGAAAAAGCAAGAATCCTCCCTAAGGTGGGAGTCTACGGAGAATCCTATGCATATAGAGGCGAACGATCCGTTGCCACATCCTTTAATGCAGGGTTTTATATTCAGATGAATCTTTATTCTCCCGGGGATTTAGATTCGATAGAGCAAGCAAAAATAAATAGCAAAGCGATGCAAGAAAGAGTGGAAGAAACAATTCGAAATGAAGAAGCAAAAATAAAATCTCTTATTCAAATGGAAAAAGCACTGAGTAAAAATCTAGAATTAATTCAAGAAAATGCAAAACTCATGGAAGAGCAACTCAATGTTAGCCAACAACTTTTTAGCAGTGGGGCAATCAATGCAATTCAGCTATCAGAAGTATTTTCCAGAAGAGCAGACATCATTCAAGCAAAGGCAAATATTGAATCTGAATATTTAAAAGCCAGAGCAGGCTTACTAACATTATCCGAAACAAATCTAGAAGGAATTAAAAATGAGTAAATTAGAAAAAGGATTCGCCGGAAATCTGGCTGAAAAATTTATAAATTCAAGACTGACTCCAGTCATAGCTATCGTGAGCATCTTACTTGGGATATTCTCTTTTTTTCTTACTCCAAAAGAAGAAGAACCACAAATCTCTGTACCAATGGTTGATATTCGAATTGGTGCTCCTGGGTTTGAGGCAAAGGAAGTAGAAAGAAAAGTTACAGAACCAATTGAGAGAGCTGTCTGGGGACTCGATGGAGTCGAATACGTGTATTCCGCAAGCCAAGCCCATGGTAGTATAATTACAGTTCGATTTAAAGTAGGAGAGCCAACCGAACCATCTCTCGTAAAAGTTCATCATAAGTTAATGGAAATCAGGCAAGAATTGCCGGCTAACGTTCTTCCTCCCAAAGTTAGTTCGTTTACGATTGACGATGTGCCTTTCCTAACACTAAGTTTTAGCTCGGAGACAAGAGATGATTATGACCTTAGAAAAAAAATCGCACCGCTCGCTAGAGAACTTTCAAGCACTCCTGATTTATCTCGCGTAGAATTATTAGGAGGAAGAAAGGACACGGTTAGAGTCATTGTAGACCCTGCCAAGGCTTCTGCATTTGGAGTTTCTATTTCTGATGTAGCTATGAGTTTAAAAATGAGTGACGCCTATTTTCCAATGGGAAAAACATTTTCAAAAGAAAAGGAATTTCAAGTCGAAGTCGGAGGGAGAGTATCTTCTAAAGAAGAAGTCGGAAATCTAGCCATAGGGCAAAGGGGGGGAAGCGTTGTTAGACTTAAAGATATTGCAAGAGTAGAACTAGGCGCAGAAGAAAGAAGCAGATTATCGGTATTATACGACAAAGACTTATCAAGCGAAGTTAGAAATGCAGTCTCTATCGTATTTGCAAAACGTAAAGGGACTAACGTTGTTATCCTCGCAAAAGATTTACTAGAAAGAGCGAATCTATTCTCGAAAGATTTGCCTCCTGATATAAAAATGTCAATCGTTAGAAATTATGGCTCTACAGCAGAAGAAAAATCTTTTGAGCTAATAGAGCATTTACTTATAGCAACGTTCTCCGTGACTCTTCTGATTGCAATTGTAATGGGTATCAGAGCCGCCATTGTAGTTTCGATTGCAATTCCAGTAACACTTGCTCTCACACTCGCCATCTATTATTTTATGGGTTACACACTAAATCGGGTTACACTCTTTGCCCTCATCTTCTCTATTGGGATTTTAGTCGATGATGCAATTGTGGTTGTTGAGAACGTTGAGCGACATCTACATTTGAATCCTGAATTAGGAATCTTAAAAGCAACGATTAATGCAGTTTCAGAAGTTGGAAATCCAACAATACTTGCAACCTTTACAGTCATTGGCGCAATTCTTCCAATGGCATTTGTGCGTGGACTCATGGGTCCTTATATGAAACCAATTCCTGTCGGGGCAAGTCTTGCAATGATTCTCTCTTTGTTCGTTGCGTTCATTGTAACGCCATGGGCATCTGTTCGACTTTTAAAACAACCAAATGCTCATTCAGATAAAGAAGAAATTGATCCTATGGACAAATCCAAAGTGAGCTTTTTAGATAGACTCTATATTTCCTTTGCTGAAATGCTTCTCGGGAAAAAAATGTCTGCATTCTATTTCGGGGTAATCAGCATTATACTCTTACTTCTTTCGTTTAGCTTTATTTATTTTAAAGCTGTAAAAGTAAAAATGCTACCATTCGATAATAAAAATGAATTTCAGGTAATCATCGATTACCCTACAGACACACCCTTAGAAAAAAGCGTTGCCTGGTCAAAGGAATTATCTCAAAAACTTTTAAAAGAGCCTGAGATAAAAAAGATTCAAATCTATGGAGGCGAAAGTGCGCCCTTCTCTTTTTCAGGAATGGTAAAACATACATTTTTGCGAAATGAAGAATACATGAATGATCTTCAAATTCTTTTGTCGGATAAAGGCAAACGCAAAGAATCCAGTCATAAAATCATTGAAAAACTTCGCCCTATCATTGCTGAATTTGGAAAAGAAAAAAATGCCGTTACTAAAGTCCTAGAAATTCCTCCAGGACCTCCAGTCATGTCTACAATGGTCGCAGAAGTATACGGTCCGACAGAGAACGATAGGCGCCGTGTCGCAAAGGAAATTCTAGAAATTTTCGCTTCTGAAAAATCTGTTGTTGACTTGGATTATTCCTGGAGAGAAGGAAAAACTAGAAAGGTTTATGATTACGACCAGATAAAAGGTGGAGTTATGGGAGCGAGATCAATGCAAGTAGTTGGACTCGGTTCTTTTATTTTTAGAGAAACTCCACTCCTTTCTCTTGCAGAGTCCAATGCTCCTGAAGAAACACAAGTATCTCTTTCTCTAGAAAATAAAACTCGCTCTGGAAATTCTCCCTTCCAGGGAAGTCGGATTTCCTCTTTTGAGTCAGGCGTTATTCCAGTTGATTCTCTTTTGAAAGAGCCCAAGTTTATCGCAAATGAAGTTTTACATCGAAAAAATTTGAAGCCAGTTTCTTATGTATTGAGCGAATTATCCGGTGCAGAAGAAGCTCCTGTGTATGGGATGCTTAAACTTGCGCCTAAGATTAAGTATCCGACACAAACAGCAGATGTCCCTTGGAATACAAATTCTCCTGTTATCAAATGGGATGGTGAATGGTTTATTACTTATGAAGTATTTAGAGATTTAGGGGGAGCCTTTGCAGTTGTAATGGTATTGATTTATATACTTGTGCTGGGTTGGTTTAAAAGCTACACTGTTCCACTGATTATCATGGCTCCGATTCCTATCAGTTTAATTGGAATATTACCCGGACATGCAATGCTCGGCGCCTATTTTACTGCAACTTCCATGATTGGTTTTATCGCAGGAGCGGGGATAATTGTGCGTAACTCCATAATCCTTGTAGATTTCATCGAAGAGCAACTAAAGAATGGAATGCAATTAAAAGAAGCTGTAATCAGTGCGGGAGTAATACGATTTCGACCTATGCTTCTAACTGCTGCTGCTGTTGTGGTTGGTAGCTTCATTATGCTTTTTGATCCTATTTTCGAAGGATTAGCCATTAGCCTCATGTTCGGAGAAATTGCTGCAACAGTCCTAAGTAGATTCGCAGTTCCTGTTCTTTATTATTGGTTTGTTGGAAACAGTAGAGCAAAACTTTTACAATCTGGAGAGCTAAGCTAAAAAAACGTTAATGAGAATAGCTAGCATTTATTTTTTATGCTAGCTATATCTCAAGATATTTAAACTAAATACCCTCTCTATTATAGGGCATAGCTTTATTAGCTCCTACCTTTATTTTTCTTGACAGGCTTCATTTTAAAAATTTACAATGTTCGTGTGAATTTGTGACCAAAGAATTTCTGATAAATGTCCTTTTTCTCGAGAACTTAACAACAAGCCAATGAATTTTCAAAACCTAACGAATCACGAAAAAAGCAATAGACTACCTTGGTTCATATTAATATTAAGCCTTTTCATAAATTCTGTAGCATCTTATTATATTCGAGAAAATACTAAAATAAATAGTAAATTAGAATTTTCACTTTTATGTCATGACTTAAAATCAAAGATTCTCACTCGATTAGAGGCTCATGCACAGATTTTAAGAAATGGGTCTGCGTTCATGCGAACATCCGATTCTGTCACTCGCAAAAAATGGAATGAATACATAGACAACTCAAGAGCACTGAATAGTCTGCCCGGTATTCAAGGTATTGGGTTATCTATTATTATCCACAAATCTGAATTGACGCAGCATCTACAAAGAATCAAGAAGGAAGGATTTCCCGATTATGATATTAGACCGGCGGGAGATCGCGAATTGTATACTTCCATTATTTTCCTCGAACCATTTAAAGGCAGAAATTTACGAGCCTTCGGTTATGATATGTTTTCTGAGACAATACGACGAAAGGCAATGGAAGAAGCTCGCGACCACAACACCGTATCCCTTTCGAGAAAAGTTACATTAGTCCAAGAAACCGAAAAAGATGTGCAAGCGGGAGCCTTGATGTATGCCCCCTATTATAAAAAAAATATGCCTATCAACTCTATTGATGAACGCAGAAACGCAATTCTCGGTTGGGTTTACAGTCCCTATCGTATGAATGATCTGATGAAAGGAATTTTAAGTGACTCAGAATCTGCTTATGCTATTCGCCTCGAAATTTTTGATGACAAGAGTCTAATTGAAAGTAACCTTTTATTTGATAGTCATAAGGAAAATCAAGACTATTCCCATACATTCAATACCAACCAGACCATTATTCCAATCCAGTTTAATGAAACAATATGGACACTAAGATTTACAGAAACAAGTAATAAAACTTTTTTTTGGGCTTTCAATAGATCATTTATTGTTTTTATTTCTGGATTCGTTATTAGCTTTTTACTCTTTGCGTTAGCCAAATCTATTTTGAATACGGAACGTAAGGCAATTGTCATTGCGGAAAATATGACACACTCTCTAGAAGAAAGCACACAATGGTTTCAAATTCTTTTAGACTCCACTGCCGAGCCAATTTTCGGATTAGATTTAAATGGAAATTGTAGTTTCTGCAATCTATCCTGTATTAGAACACTTGGATATTCGAATCAAGATCAATTGCTTGGGGGAAATATGCATTACCTGCTCAAACACTCTGATTCAAATGGAATTCTAATCAAAGAGACTGATTGTAACATATTCAATTCTTTTAGGACAGAACAAAGATTTCACTCGGAGAATGAATTCTTTGCAAGAAAAGACAGCAGACTTTTTCCTGTGGAATATTGGTCTTATCCGATATTCATCAACGAAAAAATAGTAGGGTCTGTCGTAAGTTTTCTTGACATTACAGAAAGAAAAAAACTAAGCGAAGAGCTTGTGCTTAGAACCAAACAAGCAGAAGCAGCAAATCATGCAAAGTCCGATTTCCTGGCTAATATGAGTCATGAAATTCGAACTCCTCTAAACGGAGTAATTGGTTTTACTGATTTATTAACAAAGACAGAAATGAATGAATCTCAAAGACAGTATATGAAAATTATACTTCAGTCTTCCAATTCTTTATTGGATTTAATCAATGATATTTTAGATTTTTCAAAAATTGAAGCAGGAAAATTAGAACTCAACATCGAACCTGTTGACTTATTCGAATTAGCCGGACAGGCTATTGATGTAATTAAATTTAAAGCCCATGAAAAAAAATTGGAAATCATTTTCAATGTATCCCCTTCTCTCCCTCGTTATATTTGGGTTGATTCTGTCCGCCTTCGCCAAATAATAATTAACCTATTATCGAATGCAGTAAAATTCACAGTCAATGGAGAAATTGAATTAAAAATTGAAATTGCCTTGAAAAATCCATCACGAAGGGAAGCAGAATTTGTTTTCTCAGTCCGAGATACTGGAATTGGAATTGCACCAGAAAATTCACAAAAAATTTTTGAAGCATTTTCCCAAGAAGACAGCTCAACTACTCGCAAGTATGGAGGAACTGGACTCGGACTAACTATTTCCAACCGCCTTCTTGCATTGATGAAGACAAAAATGGAATTAGAAACAGAGCATGGAAAAGGGAGCAAATTCTTTTTTAAACTAAACGCAAGAGTAGACGAAGAAGATTTAATTGAAGCGGATGATCTAATTGATATAAAAAGAATTCTTATCGTAGAAGACAATTATTCTAATGCAAATGTTCTCAAAGAAATTCTTAGCGTAAAGGGAATACAGACTAAAGTTGCACATAATAGCGATAATGCGATAAAAAGTATACAACAAGAAAAGTTTGACTTAGTTGTAACTGACTTCAATATGCCCGGGGCAAACGGCTTAGAATTGATTAGACAAATTCGGCATATTAATAGAATTTCAGCGAAGGAGCTTTCGATTATACTTCTTTACAATGCAACTGACGATGACAGTCTTTTTAAAGATAGAGACGACCTTGAAATCCAATTACTTGTCATGAAGCCTGTAAAAACGATCTCTTTCTTGAAGGAGATTTCTAAGTTACGAAAAATAGATTCTAGTACCACTGACACACACAATGTAATTTTTCAGAAAGATTCATCAAAAAATTTGCAAGCTTACAGAATTTTGATAGTTGATGATGATTCAATCAATCTATTGCTAGCAAAAACGATTCTTAAAAGCCTTTTACCAAATTCAATTCTAATGCAAGCCGAGAACGGTCAGGATGCCATAGAGCTTTTCAAAACAGAGGGTCCTGATTTAATACTAATGGATATACAAATGCCAGGAATGAGCGGCTTAGAGGCAACTTCACAAATCCGACGATGGGAATCGGATAAAAGAACTCCGATTATTGCTCTCACGGCTGCAGTTCAGAAAGGCGACAGAGAGAAATGTCTCAGCATCGGAATGGATGACTACGTTACAAAACCAGTGGTGAAAGGAACAATAGCCAAAATACTTCAGAGATGGCTCCCTTAGTTTAATAAATCTTTTTAAAAAAAGTCTAATAGTATTTTCAGAAATCTACCGAAAATACTATTAGCGGAAATAATTTTTATTTTTTGCATTTTTTTTCAACTAAGAAAACAGCGTAATTCTCTGATTTAGTTCGAATTTTCACGAAAAACCTCAATTCACTATCATTTTCCCGAAATTAATTACGGGCTTATCATTTCCGATATATTAATTACAAAAATAAATAAAATCAGACACAAAAATTCACACAAAGAAAAACAAAATACTGTGGGCAAGGAAGCTTACAGTTGCTTGTGATCAGTTTCAAGGAGGAAACTTATGATCATCAACCACAATTTATCAGCGATTAACTCGCACAGGGTTTTGAAATTTCAAAACGATGAAGTTTCAAGAAATATGGAAGTACTTTCTTCCGGCATGAGAATCAATAGAGCTGCTGACGATGCATCTGGTCTTGCTGTTTCTGAAAAAATGAGAAGCCAGGTTTCTGGTCTCAGACAAGCAGAACGCAACACTGAAGACGGAATCTCTATGATTCAAACAACTGAAGGTTATCTGACTGAAACCAACGATATTCTTCAAAGAATTCGTGTATTGGCTATTCAAGCTTCTAACGGTATCTACACTCCTCAAGACAGACAAATGATACAAGTAGAAGTTTCTCAACTTGTTGACGAAATCGACAGAATAGCTTCTCAAGCAGAGTTCAATAAAATGAACCTTTTACAAGGTGACTTCGCTCGTGGTTCAAGAGTTGCTTCTATGTGGTATCACATGGGCGCAAACATGCATCAAAGAGAAAGAGTATACATTGCTACAATGACTGTTAGAGCTCTTGAATTAAAGAGACCTGACGGAACAATGTTATCTCTCTCTACAGCTGACCTAGCTAATGATGCAATCGGAACTATTGACGATGCACTTTATAAAGTGAACAAACAAAGAGCTAACCTTGGAGCATACCAAAACAGAATGGAACATGCATCTAAAGGCTTAATGGTTGCTTATGAAAATATCCAAGCTTCTGAATCAAGGATTAGAGACGCAGACATGGCTGAAGAGTCTGTAGCGTTTACTAAGAACCAAATTTTGGTTCAGTCTGGAACAGCAATGATGGCTCAAGCAAATGTAAGACCTCAGTCTGTGCTACAACTTCTTAGATAATATAAAAACTATCTAGACCCATATTGGAGCAGGTTTCTTAGCAATAAGAGCCTGCTCTTTTTGTTTTAAGGGAGATTAAAGTAAAGGAATAGGCCAGTCAATAATCATTTTTTGTTCATGAATGTCTTGGCATAACAACTGACCAGCGGAAATGCCTCCGGTACTTGAGCTTGCGAAGTTGATAATGATTATCTTGTCAGCGCAATCATCTACGTCGGCTTTATCATAGTATTTACTATCTTTCAAGCCTTTTGTATTATAAGTCGCTATAGAAGACGCAATGGCTGTACTGTTACCAGAAGCAGCAGCACCAGCTACAGCCCTCGATAAGATTAAACTTTTGGCTTCAGAGCCTTTTATCGTACCTTTAACCACATTCAGCCCAAGGCTATCGATTAATACACAGTTAGATGCAAATAGCAAAGCAGAGAGAGAGAAAAAAATTTTCTTCATAATTCTTGTCCTTTTTTATAATTTACTAACTACTTGCCTTACAAGGATTATATAGACAATTACTTTTTTTAGAGTCTACCCAAACCTTTCTGCTATTGGAATTAAAAAAGAAAATCCAGAGCCTATCGCGAAAAAAGAAAAAAGGATATGCTCTTCATTTTCAAGGGTTAAAATTAAAAGAGTTCAAGAGGCCAATCTACAAATGTTTTATGCTCACGAATGGGAGCGCAAGCAACGGATCCGATAGCAATTCCTTTTGTAATTGGGTTATTGCTTAGAGCATTGGTAGCCACAATTACTTTATCTGCGCATGCATCTACATCTTCTTTGTCATAGAATTTGGAGTCCTTAAGCCCCTTTGTATTGTAAGTTGCGATAGAGGTTGCGATAGTAGTGGAAGATCCACTTGCTGCAGCACCGATGAGAGCACCTGTCAATATATGGTTCTTAGCTTGTGAACCTTGAATTGTTTCTTTTACTACGTTAAGTCCAAGGCTATCTAATAACACGCAGTTAGATAGGAGTAATAATACTGTTAGAGAGAAAATTATTTTTTTCATAATTTTTGTCCTTTTTTACTCTCATCGCCCTTTTTTTCAAATTTCTAGATGAGAGATTTTTTATTTTACTAACTACTTGCTTTACTAGGAGTATACAGACAATTACTTTTTTAAAGTATCTTAAAAGGTTTATTCAATTTCAAATGACAAAAAAATACAGGATTTTCAAAAATTTCACCCTTGTGGAAAATCAATTCAATATACGGCCAAATTTTCCTCCGAGTATCTTGAACTTTATCCCAAACATTCTCCTAATCATGAAAAGATTTCCTTTTCCACAAATGAGTTCATTTATGGGTTGGAAAGTTATGCTACCTCTAGCCTACCTTCTCATTCTGCCACTTTTGGCAGATGTTCAAAAACGTCCAAGAACCTTGAAAATTCTGGTGGCGGGCGATGTCATGTTCAATTGGGGACTACGTGAAACCAGACAAAAACGAGGGGATTTTGCTCCAGTGGAGGGGCTAATTCCTCTTTTCCTCGAAGCCGATCTCAGAATGGTAAATCTAGAAACACCAATTGCAAACTCGCAAGAAGAAATGGATGAATCCAAATCTTATGTATTCAATGCTAAGCCAGAAGACATCAGTCTTCTGAAAAAAATCAATATAGACCTAGTCTTCTTAGGAAATAATCATTCCATGGATTACGGAAAAAAAGGATTAGAAGATACGATTGAAAATTTGAAAAAAGAGAATATTCTCTTTGCTGGAATGGGAAAAAATATAAAGGAAGCTTTTAAACCAAATGAAATAACAATTCGAAATAAATCATTAAACTTAATTTCTGTTAGCAATATCGGCGAAGCAAGATTATTCGCAACTGATACAAAGCCCGGAGTCGCTCCACTTCAATTAAATCGTTTAAAGAAAATCATTGAAGAAAAGGAAAATAAGGATAAGATACAAATGCTCTCCGTTCATTGGGGAGTGGAATACAGTCCGGAGCCTACCAAAGAGCAGATAAAGCAGGCACATGAATTGGTTAATTTTGGATTCACAGTGGTTATTGGTCATCACCCGCACATACCACAAGGAGTTGAAAAATACAAAAACGGAGTCATTATCTATTCATTGGGAAATTTTTTATTTGGAAGCCGAAACCAATATTTAAACCATAATATCGCAGTAATGCTTCATTTTGAAAATAAAGAATTACTTTTTTGCGAAATAATTCCCATTTTCGGAAAATTTCAAGACTCCGAACATTTGGTTCGTCCTTTGCCGTATCAGGAAGCAGAAGATTTTTTGCATGAATATTCCATCCTAAGTCAAAATCTAAATACAAAAATTGATATTAAAAATGGACGAGGATATATTTATTTTAAAAATAAAAAATGATAATTTTTTTGGATAATATAAATCCAGGAAAATAAAAGACCAAGAGAAAGTATATAGCTAGCTATTTCGATAAGACTAAATCGAAATAGCCCTGCTAGGCTTGTAACAAAAGCAGTAAAAAGGAAAAGTCCTGCAATTTTAAGCAAAGCGTTCTCCGTTGAAAGCCAAAACAATACTCCAACAAAGCCAGACATCAAAAAAAAGATAAACCACTTGCAGAGGCTAATCATACGTAGATTCTGAATCGATTCAGTGAGTTGTTCTGCTGACTTAGCATTTAAAACAGTAGAAATTTTATAATTCTCTGAAAGATCAAAGACGATACAAAACAGAAGCAAACTGTAAAAAACAAAAGGAAGTTTTTGAGAAAAAGAATTTGATCTAAATCCAATTTCAAATAAAATTAAAAAATAAAAGCTGTAAATGAAAATATAAAAATTATCAACATCTATCGACTTTAAAAAACTATCAGAGTAAAATTGATATTTAGTGTTATCAACTACTCCTAATAGGTTATTATAATCTTCCACATTTCCAATTAATTCGAGAGCAATGATTGTTGAATTCAAATTGGAATGATTAGAAACGACTGGTTTAGTTGGTATTATAAATAGAAAATAAAATGAGCACAAAATAAAAATTAGCCCCGAGAAAAAAGCAACCAGAAACAAATCTCTTTTATCAAGGTTTTGAAAGAACATTCCCATTTTCTATTTTTCAGCGCAGCATAGCAGAGCGATTTTTTAATAAATCCAAATACTTTAAAATCTTTGATTCAGTTTTTTTATCTGAAAGAAATCTTAATCCATAACCATTTGGTCGATCATACATTTTTCCTTTGTTAATCCAACTCACCTCCGCTTCTACAGGTATAGTAAGATTTTCAGGATAGAGAATCAAAGTGCAGGCTTCCCCTTCTTCCAATCGATCTAAAGGTGCCTCTATAAAGATTCCTTTCTCAGAAAGATTCATTGCCTCAGCTCGGATTAGCTTTGTCTGAGTTTTAATCTCGACATGGAAGCGAACGCTATAGCGCGGAGTATAATGATTAACCACAAATTCCGACAAAGTCTTCTTGTCTGCATCCACTTCTGTGTTATAAGAAATCCAAAGTCCCAACCTACTCCCGCTCAGACGATCTACAGAAATTAGTTTTCCTTCCAAATCAATTTTTCCATTGTTAAATAAATCCAAGTGCATGAATAAAATCAAATGAGAAAAAGACGAAGGCAAAAACTCAAAGTCTTCCTCATATACTTTTAGGTAGATATATTCTTTAGAAATTAAACTAGTCTCAAGGTGATAATTTTTTCCGACAATATTTAGGTTGAGAGGAAGACGCACCGATATCGCACTTGTCGATAAGAAAAAACGTTTAATTAACCTAAGTTTAATAGTTTCGAATCGGAACCAATTCACAGTATTTGAAGTTTTTCTACAAATTGTCAAATTACAAGTAAAAAATTTAAGTAGTAGAAAAGTTAGAGCACTTTAAATAAATTCTTTAGCGCCTTCTTTCCCTTGGTACGATAAACCTTGTAATCACCATCGATGGTAATTATGTTTGGAATGGAATGCTCTTCCGAAAGAACAATGAGAGAGCCGTCTGCTAAATCCATCGGAAGATCGCGATATTTCTTTGCTAACTCAAGAATTCGAATATAGTATTCTTTCTTAAACTCCAATGCATGAAGTCCACCGGCTGAAATAAACTCCCAAAAAACAATCTGTGCTCGCACAGAACGACGAAGAAGATGAGAAACCTCCGCGATTACAAAATCAGATGTATACAAGAAACCTTTATAGGAGCGCATAAAATCAACTATCTGCTCATGATAAGAATCAGATTTATCATAAAGCGCATAAAGAGGTCCTGAATCAATGAGAGATTTTATCATGCAAAATCTTGTCCAATTCTTTTTTGCGATTCTTAGAAATATCAGTGCGACCACTAGAGAAAATACCAAAGCCTTGCTTTCCAATTTCGTAAGGAGTTTGCTTGGAAAAGTATTCATCGCAATACATAGCTAATGCATGTTTTACAACTTCTGAGAGGGTTAAATTCTCAAACTTAACAATGTCCATCAATTCTTTTCTAAGTTCCGGCGGCATTCGAACGGTCATAACTAACTCCTGTAAGACATTCTGTAAGACAAATATAAAAATGGCAAATACTTTTTTCCTGAAATATAATTTTAAAAATTCCAATAGTAAAAAAGGATTTGACTATTCATGTAATTGAGTGAGATAGATAATGCAAACGAAAATGGATAGAAGAGATTTTTTAAAATACTTATCCTTAGTAACGATAGCAGGATGTGATATGAATATAAAAGAATTTGGAAATATATTGCAAGGCAAAGCAGAGTCAGGGAAAATGCCTGTTGTATTTGTAGGACATGGAAATCCAATGTTTGCAATAACGGATAATCCCTATAAGTCAAAGTGGGAAGAACTTGGAAAAAAAATTCCTACCCCAAAAGCCATACTTTGCGTATCCGCACATTGGCTAACAAAAGGAACCGCAGTGACGATGACTGACAAGCCAGAGACCATTCACGACTTTGGGGGTTTCCCGGAAGAATTATTCCAACAACAATACCCTGCACCCGGCTCGCCTACATACGCAAAGCTTGCGATTGAAACAGTGAAGGCGACTAACGTTCTAGAAGACTATGAATGGGGACTCGATCATGGAACTTGGGCTGTATTGAAGAATATGTTTCCTAAGGCAGACATTCCAGTATTTCAGATGAGCATTGATTACTATAAGTCACTTCAATTTCATTTTGATTTAGGAAAAGAGCTTTCTTCTCTCCGATCTAAAGGTGTGCTTATCATAGGAAGTGGAAACGTTGTGCACAATCTCAGACAGGTTCGATGGCAAGAAAATGCGCAGCCTTTCGATTGGGCAGTAGAATTTGATGCAATAGTCAAGAAAAGCATAGAGGATAATAACGCAAAACCACTACTTGAATATCAGAAACTGGGACAAATTGCAACTCTCGCGCATCCGACTAACGAGCATTACCTCCCACTTCTTTACATTTTAGGATTGAGAGATAATTCAGATCAATTTCAATTTTTCAATGACTCCATTGACATGGGCTCTATGAGTATGCGTAGCGTAGTGTTTGGATAAAACAAACTCGAGCGTTAGGGATCGAATAAGCACGAGCGCAAGGAATTAAAGTTCAAACTAAACTGCGATTTCCAAGCGAGCGCGTTTGAGAGCCCGACCTGCCCTACTTCTAATTGGTTTAAAATCATTCTAAATTGATGGCAGGGAACGCCCAAATCTTTTCATAAATCAGTTGACAAAGAAAATCGAAAAGAGAAATTACATTCAATGAAACCATCCTGTCCATCATGCGGAGCCGAAGTCCCTTTCAAATCTAGATTCGCCTTTATGGCTGTTTGTAATTATTGTAAATCCACTATCGTTCGTCACGATAAAGATTTAGAAATCCTAGGCAAGATGAGTGAAATGCCTCCCGACATGAGCCCGATTCAAATCGGCACCACAGGAATTTTAGGCAAAGACAAATTTGAAATCGTAGGCAGACAACGCATCGGTTATGAAAATGGAAGCTGGAATGAATGGTATATGACGTTCCAAAGTGGCAAAGACGGTTGGCTTGCAGACGCGCAGGGGTTTATCATGGTTAGCTTCGAAGACCGCGAATTCAAAGACTACCCATCACTCGGTGCACTTGTACCGGGAGCAATCATTACTGTCGGCAAAACACAATATACCGCTGACGATGTAAAACAAGTTACTTGCAAAGGGAGCGAAGGCGAGCTTCCTTTTAAATGCATTGTTGGTAGAAAATCTACTAGTATTGACTTTCACTCTTCTGGAAGTAAGTTTTGTAATATTGATTATACCTCTGATGAAAAGCATTTATTTGTTGGCAAATACATCGACATCGAAGAGCTCAAACTAGAAAATCAAAGACAGGTGGAAGGTTGGTAACAGTGGCAAATCAAAGTTCTCCTCATGTAAAAACATTTAGCTGTCCCAATTGTGCTGGCTCTGTAAACATTCGTGCCATTGGTAGCACTATTAACGTTGTATGCTCTTACTGCTCTTCTATCATCGATACTAATGATGAAAACTACAAAGTAGTAGACGCATTCACTAATAAAGTCCAGCGGCGAACCATTATTGCCCTCGGACAACGAGGAGAAATTTTTGGCACTCTCTGGGAAACGATAGGCTACATGGAAAGATGTGACCAGAGTGGTCAATACGTCTGGAGTGAATACTTGTTATTTAACCCCTGGAAAGGTTTTCGATGGCTCACCGAATACGGCGGACATTGGTCTTTTGTAACTACTATCAAAGACCAGCCGAAAGGCAAATCAAAAAGTAATACCGAATTCGAAAAACCTATTCAATACGACGATAAGTATTTTGACTTGTTCAATAGGGGGACGGCTAAGGTCACTTATGTGCTAGGAGAATTTTACTGGCAAGTTCGAGTCGGTGAGCAAGTCGACCTCCAGGAATTTATCGCTCCTCCTGAAATTTTAAGCATGGAATCGACTGCTGATGAAATTGTCTGGTCACTCGGACAATACGTGGAAGCAGAGACTATTCGTATTGCCTTTGAAGTTCCAACTGATAAACCAATGCCAGTTCAGACTGGAGTTGCGCCTAATCAGCCTTCGCCTTACAGTCCAGAAGATTCAGCCCAAATCAGAAAGTATTGGAAATACTTTGCTTATGCAATTTTACTCATTCATATTGGCACATGCTTTGGTCATAGCCGTGAAACTGTCTACAAAGGATATATGACATTTACCTCCGAAGATAAAGGCAAAGCAAAAGTAACCCCTCAATTTGAAATCAAAGAAAGGACTACTATCGATATTAATATGTCGGCTCCGATAAATAATACCTGGCTTGAAATAGGTGGAGACTTTGTAAACGATGAAAATGGGGAGACTGAAGAATTTGAAACCGGACTTGAATACTACACTGGAACGGATAGCGATGGAGCCTGGTCGGAAGGAAGCACTAGCACTTCTCGCACAATTGAATCAGTTCCCAAAGGCAAATACCATTTAAACTTCGAAGTTTCCGGTCCTCCTCTTGGAACGACTTCTCCCTCAGACCCATCACCACCAACGGCTCTTACCAATAATCCAGTAATTTTTGATATAGAAGTAAGGACAGGAGCTCTTATTTGGGAAAATTTCTGGTATGCATTACTTTTTATTTCTCTTTATCCAATATTTGTTTGGTGGAAAACGCGCAAATTTGAAATTAACCGCTGGTCAGAAAGTGATTTTTCGCCTTATGCAGTTGATGACTCCGGGGAGGATGATTCAGAATGAACCCAAAAAAATTTCTCATCTATGGAATTGTAGTATGTGCCTACCTTATTGTTACAGGTATCACTCAATGGAGCTGCTCGGGAATGCTAAGCTCTGCTGGAAAATGGGGACCGAAAGGTCATAGCTCGTATCATAAATAAAATAAAATCAGGAGATTTATTATGGATTTAATCAGCTTAAAAAATATTATCAACGCCTTTCTTTATTCAGGAATTGGACTTATCGTTCTTGGAATTTCTTGTTATATGTTTGACAAACTTACTCCAGGCGAACTCTGGAAAGAGATTGGTGAAAAGAATAATATGTCTTTAGCCATCACAGCAGCAGCCATGATTTTAGGAATGTCCATCATCATCGCAGCGGCAATTCATAGTTAGTCACGAGTAAGATGTCCTATGTTTTACTTTTTTCTGTATTCATAATTGCAACCTGTGGACTTGTCTATGAATTAATTGCGGGCTCTCTTGCGAGTTATCTACTCGGAGACTCTATCACACAATTCTCAACTGTCATTGGTTGCTATTTATTTTCGATGGGAATTGGCTCTTTTCTCTCGAAGTATATACGCCGTAACCTCATCGGGGTATTTATTCAAGTTGAACTTTTAATTGGTCTAGTCGGTGGATTTTCAGCGGCTATTCTATTTTTGTCGTTTGAGTATGTCGCTTCCTTTCGAACACTTCTTTATGCCATGGTTTCTATCACAGGCACACTTGTTGGTTTAGAAATTCCTCTCATGATGCGAATTTTAAAATCTCATTTTGAATTTAGTGATCTTGTCTCCAAAGTATTTACCTTTGATTATATTGGAGCCCTTTTTGCTTCCCTACTCTTTCCCCTTCTTTTAGTTCCCCATCTAGGACTTGTCCGAACTGCTTTTTTATTTGGAATTCTAAACGTATTAACTGGGATCTGGACTCTTTATCTTTTTGAAAAAGAAATTCCCTGGCTTAAAACTTTAAAGCTTGCTATGTTCATAGGCTTACTCTCGTTACTCGCTGGATTTGTTTATTCAGACCGAATTCTCGGATTTGCGGAAACGGCCAGTTACCCCGACAAAGTGATTTATTCTAAATACTCCAAGTATCAAAGAATTGTTCTCACAAAGGCAAACGATGACTTTCGTTTATTTCTAAACGGCAACTTACAATTTTCCTCTCGTGATGAATACCGCTACCACGAAGCACTTGTTCACTTTGGTCTTGCTGGAATTTCAAATCCTAAACGCGTTTTAGTTCTAGGTGGCGGTGATGGACTTGCGGTAAGAGAAATTTTAAAATACAAAACAGTGGAAGAGATTGTCTTAGTCGATTTAGATTCCGAAATCACAAATCTATTTTCTAAGCATGAGGCGTTGACCGATTTGAACGGCAAATCTCTGTCATCCTCTAAATTAAAAATTTATAACGAAGATGCATTTCTCTGGCTTAAAACCAATGAGACCAAGTTTGATTTTGTAGTCGTTGACTTTCCTGACCCGAGTAATTATTCTGTAGGTAAGCTTTATACAAATTCATTCTATCGACTTCTAAAAAAAGCAATTTCAGAAGAAGGCGTTGGTGTCATTCAAAGCACTTCTCCCTATGTTGCTAAAAAGACTTTTTGGTGTGTGGATAACACCCTGAAATCGGTAGGCTTTCAAACTGTTCCCTATCATGTCTATGTTCCTGCTTTTGGGGATTGGGGTTATATTTTAATTTCCAATTCTAAATTTACAATTCCAAATGAATTTCCTTCTGGATTAAAATATATCAATGGTGAAATCGCGAAGACTCTTCCTGTTTTTCCAAACGACATGGTCGTCTCTTCCAAAGAAGTGAATAAATTAAACAACCAGGTTCTCGTCCGACTCTTCGAAGAAGAATGGGAAGAATACGCGCATTAACCTCAATACCGCACAGAAAAAGAAGACTTACCACGGATGAACACAGATGAACACGGATAAAAAACAATGAAGAGTTTTATGAATGTAATTATATTTATAATAAATGAATTATCGTATCTGTTATCGGTGCACTCGGTGTTACCTACTTCAGTCACCTCAAACATTCGTTGGTGTTGTTTGGCGATAGCCGAAAGTCGAAACACTGTGAGAGGTCTATTTCCCTTAGCACTATCGTTTCTTTGCCAGATAGATTTCTCACGGCTTTCTCGTTATGCGCTCTCTCGCGCACTTCACAATGCAAGGTTCGAAATGACAGGTGTAATGAATTTATAACTCTTATGAATCGTAAACAATTCTTAAAACTATCCTCTCTTTTTGGTTTAGGCGCATTATCCGCATATCTCGGAGGAAGAAAATTCTTCTCTTCGAAAGAATAGGGTTGTCCCGTAAAAATTTCTGGGGCACATTTTAAAGCGGGGCATTTACTGAGAGAAGGAATTGCGGAAATTCCTAAAGAGATAAAAGAAGTTGAGCCTGTGATTGTTGGCGGTGGCATTGCCGGATTATCCGCTGGATGGTATTTATTAAAGAATAGCTACAAAGATTTTCTAATTCTAGAAATGGACAATCATGTTGGCGGAAATTCTAGCTCGGGAGAGAATTCTACTAGCCAATATCCTTACGGCGCACACTATATTCCACTTCCTGGGGAAAATGCAAAGTATGTGCGAGAGCTGTTTGAAGAACTCAAAATTATTACAGGGTATAAGAATGGGCTCCCCGTCTATGATGAATTTTATCTCTGTGCCGATCCGAATGAAAGGCTTTACTTTCAAGGACTCTGGCAAGAAGGTCTTATTCCTGCTCGCGGAATTCCAGTAGAAGATAAAAAACAATACAATGAATTCTTTAGCTTTGTAGAATCTCTCAAAACCAAAAAAGGAAATGACGGCAAATTCTTATTTGCCATTCCAATTGAATTTAGCTCTAAAGATTCAGAATTTCTAGAACTCGATAAAATCAGTATGCTTGACTTCATGAACAAAAGAGGTTGGACTTCTAAATACCTGCATTGGTATGTAGAATATAGCTGTCGGGATGACTATGGTGTTTCTCATTCCAAAGTCTCTGCCTGGGCGGGCTTACACTACTTTGCCTCACGAGCTGGCAAAGCCTATAACGCGGACTCGCAAACAGTTCTGACCTGGCCTTCTGGAAATGGATTTCTTGTAAAAAACCTAAGAGAAATAAACCAGGCTCAAATTAAAACAAATACCCTAACCTATCGCATCGAGAAAAGTGGGGAAAGAGAATTTTTGATTGATACGATAAATCCTGATACAAAATCAACGACTCGATACAAAGCAAAAAAAATAATCTACGCTGCCCCTCGCTACACTGCAAAAAAAGTAATCCAGGGCTATAAAAATGATTCTGCGGATACTCTTGATTTTTCTCCCTGGTTAATTGCCAATATAACTCTTAAACAAAAGCCCTCCGGAAATGGAGTTCCTCTTTCCTGGGATAATGTAAGCTTTTACAGTCGCTCTCTTGGTTATATCGTTGCCAACCATCAAGATTTAAAAATAAACCGCAAAGAAGTTGTGATTACTTATTATTTGCCTCTCGATGAAGGCGATTTAAAATCGGAAAGACTAAAAGCATTTAGAAGAAGTAAAGAAGACTGGATCGAAATGATTCTTCCCGACTTAGAAAAAATGCATGCAGGCATTACAAAAGAAATTACAGAAATGGATCTCTGGGTCTGGGGGCATGGTATGGTTAGCCCCGGAATTGATTATCTCTGGAGCGAAAAGAGACAGGCTATGCTTAAACCATTTCAAGGAATAGAATTCGCTCACTCTGACATGAGTGGAATTTCCATTTTCGAAGAAGCCCAATACCGCGGCTGCGAAGCCGCAAAAAAAATACTCTTAAATGATTACCACAGATGAACACGGATAAGATGTTAAGGAATATTGAAGCTACAGTGTCATTCCCGAAATTTTCTATCGGGAATCTCAACTACTTGAGACCCCCGATAGAAAATTTCGGAAGTGACGCTTCTTTATAAGCATAACAATATTTAAAGATTAAATGAACAATACTAATTCCCATTCCTGGCTTTATAATAAAACTTTTGATTTGGTGTTTATTTTATCGCCTCCTTTTCTTGCGGTTCTTTTTGTTTTATTGTTTGCGGAAAGTTTTGCGGCTACGGATATTTTACCGCTTTGGGCTTGGGTTGTATTTGTATTATGTATTGATGTCTCCCATGTCTATAGCTCACTTTTTAGGACTTACTTTAATAAAAAAGAATTCTCTGAAAATAAAACTCTCTATACAGTTCTGCCTTTGGGCATTTTTTTTATAGGGGTGATTTTACATATGATAGGAGCTGCTGTATTTTGGAGAGTGCTTGCTTATTCTGCTGTGTTTCACTTTATTAGACAGCAATATGGTTTCTTAAGACTCTATTCACGAAACGATACCGAATCGACTTTGTCTAGAGAAATTGACGCATTACTATTATATACCTCTACTCTCTACCCGATCGTCTACTGGCATGTCAATCTTCCCCGCAATTTTCGCTGGTTTACGGATGGAGATTTTTTTACAGGACTGCCTTCTATCTTTGAAGATATTTTCTTCGTATTCTATCTCGGGTTAATTCTTATTTACCTCGCAAAAGAATTTCGTAATTTTTATTTACACAGAGAATTTAATTTAGCTAAGAATCTAATTGTCTTTGGAACTGCACTTTCCTGGTATGTTGGTATCGTCTTGCTGAATGGCGATATGGTTTTTACGATTACGAATGTAGTTACTCATGGGATTCCTTATATTTCACTCGTTTGGGTCTACGGGAAAAAGCAAGCGGATAAGGATAGTTCTGTGCTAATTTTGGAACGGTTTCAGTATAAAGTTTTTTTTGCTAAGTATTCCTTTCCCGTTTTTATTCTTGCTCTTTTATTTTTAGGCTATATCGAGGAAGGACTCTGGGCGGGCTTTGTCTGGAGAGAACATTTAGAAGTATTTGGACCTTTCGCAAACTTACCTGTTATCCGCGCCAAGGATACTCTCAGTTGGATTGTCCCTCTTCTTACTCTTCCGCAAGCAACTCATTACGCACTCGACGGATTCATTTGGAAAATTCGAGACAGTGAGTCTTATTGGTATAAACTTTTTTTTAAATAGGAATAATTCGTCATTCCCGAGATTTTCAGTCGGGAATCTCAACATCTTGAGACCCCCATTTAAATTTTAGAGGTGACATTGTTCTTTGATAGTATAATTTCGTTTTAATATATGTTACTAAATTCAATATTCATTTTACTTATCCTTTTTTCTCTTTCCAATTGCTCTACTTTTTTATTGGGAACTAGACCTGTGGTTAATCAGAATATACCTAAACTAGATAAGGATATAACTTATGAACTAATTGGATGGAAAGACAAAGAAAATAAAATCAAGGCTACAGAAATTCTAAAGGCTCTAACTCGGTCAGACAAATTTAAAAGTATTTCTCATTTCGTAAAATCGGATTCTGAGTGGAAAATACAAATTATCCTCGATGAATCTCCCCAGCTTGCCATTTTACTGGGAGAACCAGTTCAGCCGGTATCCTGGGTTGCCGAAAAAAGACCGGGACGTTATTCGCTTTATATTTTAAACCGTGTTCTATCAGCAGCTTCTCGCCTTGTAATTCCCATCATTCAAGTAAAAGAAGAAATTATAACCTTTCGAGTCTGGAAGCAAAATGTAAAAAAGGCTGAGTATTCTTATCCCGTTGAGACTGTTCGTGCTATTGGATGGCTTTCTCTCGCTCTTAGTTTTTTTGATGATAAAAAAGAAATCAAAACGATATATTCTGATTATGCGCTCATGTTTCTAATTGATTCGGAGAAGAACTATGAATAAAATATTATTCTTATCTCTAATTGGATTTTTATTCATTCTTATAAACTGCGCAGGCATTTACAACGAGCCTGTTTTTATAAAAAAACAAAAAACGAATTCATTTCCAAAGAACATTCGCCTGGAATTTACTGGTTTTTATTTTTATGAAAAAGAATTAAACTTATTAAAATCAGAAATTTTAAATTCAGGTTTTACGAATAATCAAAGTTCTCCCTTTCTTTTAGAAGTCATTTTAGAAGAGAAAGAATATTCTTACAAATATATATCGCTACATTTCGTAAACTTAATAGCCAGTCTATTTACTGCTGGGATCATTCCCTATTACACCATCACCAAACATGAAATCACCTATCGCGTTTCCGAGGGGAAAAAAGAAATAGGCAGTTCCAAATTAGTTTTAGAATTAGACCAGCTTAGAGGTTTATCCCTATTACCCATTACTCCTTTCTTTTGGCCTTCCTCTGCCTTTGATAAATCTATTTTAGATTCCTGGAAGTTACAAGGAGATACAAAATGAGACTTCTCTACTGGATATTTGTTATTTGCCTTACCTCATTTATTCATTGTCGTATTATGCAAAGAATTAACTCCATTCCAAAGGATGGCATTTTAGAAACAATACTTATAGACGGAATTGAAAGAAAATACATCGTATATCTTCCAAAAACAAAAATTCTCGCAGAAGAAAAAATCCCACTTTTACTTATGCTACATGGTCGATTTGGAACTGCAAAGCTTATGATGGAAGGCTACAATATGAATGCGATAGCCGATAGAGAAAGATTTGCCATTCTTTATCCCGAAGGATTCAATCGTAGCTGGGCAGACGGCCGGGGTGGAACTCCTGCTGATAAAAATAATATTAACGATGTAAAATTCATAGAAAGCGTAATACAACGTGTAGCCGCTAATTATCCAATTGACCAAAATTATATTTTCATAACCGGACATTCGAACGGTGGATTTATGACACAGAGAATGCTTATCGAAAAAACCAATTTATTTAAAGCAGGTGTAAGTGTTACGGCTCATATTTCAAAAAATGTTTTAATGAATTCTACTCCCGCAAAACCAATTTCTGTAGCATTTATCAGTGGAACAGAAGATCCTTTAGTTCCCTACGAAGGTGGTTATGTAGTTGACGGCGAAGAGGTGTTAGGCGCTGAGGACTCAGTTCGCAGATGGATAGAATGGAATCAATGTAGCAAACAAGCAACAATCGAAACAATCAATAAACAGAGGGATGAAACTAGTTTAGAAATTTATTCCTGTCCAGGATGCAAGGAGAATGTAAAGGTTCGATTGTATAAATTAATTGGTGCAGGCCATATGTGGCCGGGTTTATCACAGAAGATTCCATTCATTAACCTGGGCAAAGAGACAAAAGAGTTAAATGCATCTGAAGAGATTTGGGATTTCTTTAAATTGCATTTGTAATGCTAACGCTCTTCCAATTAATAAAGAAATGACTAGCCTAAAATATTGAATTATTTCTTCAGTGTTAATAGTGTAATCGGCGATTGTCTTTGAAATCCCTCTCTTCACTTAATATCGCTTAGCGCAAAATAATTGTAATGCGAATTTCCTAGGAGGAACCAAGAATGACTTGCATTTTTCTTTACTTCAAATAATAAATGTGTAATGCGATATTTAGCATCCAATCTATTTACAGGAAACACACAAAGAGACATTGTCAAATTCCATAGATTCATTTCTAAGACTACACGATTCATTATCCTAAGCCTAGGTCTAATCTATAATCATTCTATTTTAGCTAAAGAAATTGCTCCTGTTTTCATAGGCGATAATTTTCAATCTACAAACCTAGGCGAATACATTGAAGTAATTGAAGATAAAGAAAATACTATCACCATTGAAAAAATTTTGACAGAAGATTTAGACTGGAAAAAGCCGAAGGACACTAGCGGCAACTTTGGATTTAACTCAAATTACTTTTGGATTCGCTTTTCAATTCTCAACTCAAAAAACCAATTACAAAATCCAATTCTTGAACTAGCCTTTCCTAGAATCGATTATATTGAACTTTACAAATTTAAAAATGGGAAATATGAGAAGACAATTACCGGCGATACTTTTCCCTTTAAAGAAAGAGAAATAGACGACACAAATTTTGTTTTCGAATTAGAGGCAAATTACCATACTCCACAAATATATTATATAAGAACGAAAAGCGTAACAAATATTTCCTTTATCAATCCTAAACTATATAGATCGTTTCCGGCATTTCATAAAGAAGCATCCATAAGAGATTTGAGCAATGGACTCCTATATGGATTTTTGACTATCATGATTTTTTATAATCTGCTTTTATTTCTAATTATAAGAGAAAAGGTTTATTTTTATTTATCGATTTATATTTCCTCTTTTCTAATTATTCTCATATCTCTCCATGGAATTGCCTTTCAGTATTTTTACCCTGAAAATACTTGGTTAGCAAATAAGGAAAATTATTTTCATATTCCTTTTTTACTTATGATACAAATTGTCTTTATCACTTCCTATCTAGAATTAAAGAAGTATTTACCGCTTATCTACACATTTATGCGAATGCATCTTTGGTTCGACGTAATTCATTTGATTTTAATTCATACCTTATTTGCAAATTATCCTACCATCGGTTACTATAGCATTCTTGTTATTTTATTTCTAGATAATTTTATTTTCATTTGCGTTGGTAGTTATCTTTGTTATAAAAAATTTAGACCTGCTTATTTCTTTATGATTTCTTGGATTTTACTTTTAATTGGAAATATCATTCGTGGACTTTTGAATGCTTCCATTATTCCTGCAAATGTTTTTACCTTTTCTTCTTTTCAATTTGGACTTGCGGCAATGCTTATTTTAATCTCGATTGGACTTGCGGATAAGATTAATTATCTTAAACGGTCTTTACAAAAGACAAACAAAAAATTAGAGGACTACTCTGATCAGCTAGAACAAAAAATCTTGGAGCGAACCAGTGAATTACAATCCACTTTAAATACAGTCAATCAACTTAGGATACAGCAAGATGGAGATTATTTTCTCACTTCTTTATTACTAGAGCCATTCATCATCAATAATTCCACAAGTGAAAAAGTTAAGGTAGATTTTTTACTCATTCAAAAAAAGAAATTTGAATTTTATGGGAAAGAGCAAAATATCGGGGGAGACTTATGTCATTCTCAAAACTTAGTGCTTAATAATAGAAATTATATTTTATTTTTTAATTCAGATGCTATGGGAAAATCGTTACAAGGCGCGGGAGGTGCCATTGTTTTTGGTTCTGTATTCTTTTCTATCATCGAAAGAACCAAATCAAGTTTAGCCGATAAAAATATCAGCCCGGAGCGATGGCTAAAGAACACTTTTATTGAACTACATAAAGTCTTTCTTACTTTCGATTGCACAATGCTTGTCTCGGCAGTAATTGGTTTGGTTGAAGAAGATACAGGTGTATTGTATTTCATTAATTCGGAGCATCCATCAATTGCTCTCTATGGGGATAATGTTTGTAATCTGTTAGAAAAGGAAATTTATTTTACGAAACTAGGAAGCCCTGTTGCCTCTAACAAATTATTTATTAGCCTGCAGCAACTTCACAAAGAGGATTCAATTTTTGTCGGTTCCGATGGAAGGGATGACTTTGCACTCAATGATTTAACCTTAAATCAAGATGAAAAAGAATTTTTGTATACTGTGCAGGAGGCAAAAGGCGATTTGAAAAAAATCTATGAAATAACTTGCAGAAAAGGAATACTCATAGATGATTTTTCCCTTATGCGTATCACTTATTTACAGGAAAAAATAAACTACGATTATTTGCGAAATTTATCCCTTGAGAATATTGAGGCACAAAATTTTTCAGAGGCAATCAATTATGGAGAGGAGTATATTTCTAAAAATCCAATTGACTCTGAGTTCTTGTTTCGACTAGGTCAATTATATAAACAAAAAGAAAATTTCATCGCAGCTATAAAATGTTTTGAACGGCTAAGACTACGTAATCCCTACCACATCGAGAATCAGCTAGCTTTGATGGAAGCACTCATCTCTTCTAACAATTTTACAAGAGCAAAGAAAATTTCCTCCGAAACAGAAAAAATTGCCTCAAAACATTTTACTCTATTAGATCTAAAAAACAGATTAAAGCTTGCAACGGAAAAATAATTTTTCATTGCTTTTTAACTAACAGCGTTTCTTTTGTTAAATATGTTGTTTTATTACAAAGTGCATCCAGGTAAAAAATGGTTTGCTTCTAACCTACTCGCACTCCTCGGTCGTCTCGCTTCCGTTTTACTTTATAAAGTGAAAATCATTTCTTCTCCTGATTTAAAAATAAATGGACCCGTCTTAATTCTAGCAAAACATTCAATAGAAATAGATATTCCACTTGGTTATTATGCTATGCTAGTTGCAATCGGCAGACATGCCTGGTGTATCATGAAAGCAAGCCTTGCAAGAAGTCGGTATCTTGGCTTTTACTGGAAAATCGGGGGTATCCCCTTGGATCGAGATAAGCCTGAGAAGAGCAAACACATGTTAGTCCATGCCAAAAGAGTTCTCTATGACTTAGATGAAAGTGGACGAAGGAAAGGAAATGGAAATGTAATGGTGCTATTTCCGGAAGAGACTACCTATTGGCAGACAATGGGCGAAGGACAAGCAGCAGGCTTTCGCTTTATTGTGGGTAAGCCAAATATACCGCTCAATGTGGTTTGTGCTGGTTTTCGCTACTCTAAGGGGTTTATACGAACTAACCTCAATATTGAGTTTGGACCTATGCGTCAATTTACAAAGGACGACGATCATGCAGTGTTTTTGCATGACCGAATGGTAGAAATTGCTGAGCTTTCTAATCTACCTTATCCGTTTCCTCAACCGAAAGCGAGGACAAAGAATGTTGAATCGGCTGCCGTTGCTTAATAGATTTTTTTCATAAATCATTTCAACAACTGCATGTAAAAATCTCCGAGTGCTTCTGGCAAATCATCTGGATGAGGTAATATCCGATAGCCACCGAGTCCAAGCATCATCGGCAAATAGTCCTTAGCCTTTTTATCTATGGCAAGTGCAAATAAATGAACACCTGCCCTCTTACATTCTTTGACGGATTGCTTAATGTCCTCAATTCCATATTTACCTTCGTATCTATCGTAATCATTTGGTTTTCCATCCGATAAAATCAGTATCCATTTTAATTTACTTTTTTCTTTTTGAATGCACTCTAGAGAGTGTCGAATAGCAGGACCAATTCTAGTATAACCAAAAGGCTCGAGTGCGCCTATTTTATGTTTTGCGCTATTCCAATTTTCATCGAAACCTTTTATGGTCAGGTAATCACAATGATTTCTAGTTCTTGAGGAAAATGCATTTACCTGAAATCTATCTCCAAACTCATGTAAAATCTCTCCCAGTAGCAAAGTGGACTCTCTTTCCACATCCAAAATTCGTTTTCCTTCCACAAATGAATCAGTAGAAAGACTCAAATCTATCAGCACTAAAACTGATATTTCTCTTTTTCTTCTGCGTTTAGATAAATAGATATTTTCTCTGGGAGTTTGATTCGAAATTAAATCAGCAAGATATTCTACTGTAGCATCTATATCGATTTCATCTCCATAACTTTCGTTTCGAACTGTTTCCAATTGATTAGAAATACGATTCATCTTTTGCTTTAATTTGCTTAGAGTCGGTTTGTATTTTGAAATAGTTTTCATGGAGTAGCTAGCGGATACAGCTCGTAAGTTACCCGGAAAAACTTTACAATATTTTTCTTTGTAGGTTTTCTTTTTGAAATCCCATTCTGGGTACTCATGGTAAAACGCTTTGCTATCTAGCTCTGCACTGTCCTGTAAATTCGAATTTAGAATCATCTCAGATTGAATGATAGAATGAACTGCGTCATCGACTCGAACCATGTCTTTTAATTTCAGTTCTCGTATCGCATCTTCCAATGTCTGCAAGTCATCGCTTCCGTCTAAATCACGCCAGTTCCCACCAAACTCTTCTGCTGTTTCAATTTTCTCGAAATTATGACCTAGCGTATAATCACTAATAGCCTTCTTATCTACTTCGTGAATTTCTATAGACTCAACAGGAGAGGCTTTTATTTCGGAGGTTATCTTTTCAATACGAGCATCTTTTTCATCTAAGCCATTTTTTTTCTTACCTGAAATTGTATTTTCTAGAATTCGCTTCCCATGAATATAAGAAAGGTCTACTCTTTTTAAATGGGTAATCTGGTATTGCCGCTCTCTTTCCAAGACTTCGTCTATAAAATTTCCTAACCCGGGAAATTCTTCTTTCATTTTTGAACATATAAATGGAAGGAAGTAAGCAGGATTTTCCGATTTACGAGTATTATCCACATTCTGCAAAATTTCGTATTGAATTTGTAAAGACATATAGATAACCCGAAAGATATAAAAATCTAGATTGTGTCGCTTTGAATTTGTATGAGAATACTCTTTCGGTAAAAAGAAAAGAAGTCCATTACAACCTCCTTCTCTTTCTGCCGGAAGGATTTCGATTGGTTTTCCTGTCAATGCCCTTGCAAGAAGAGTTAATTCGGAAGAATAATCTTCCAATCGAACAACTGTTTCTAGATATTGAGTAGAGGGTTTACTTTCAATTAGACGCTTTAGTAAACCCCAACTTTTTTTAAAAAGATATTGATCAAGTTCCATTGGCTTATTCCTTGTATGCGGTTTTTAAAAATAAAGAGCAACTAAGTCTTTTAGTGCTTTGATCGTATCGGAGTCATCTGTCAAAGGTTGGATGATAGCGACTTCACAGGAAAGTCTTGGAGGAAGTCCATCTGCTATTAATTTACCTGCATCGACAAGAAGTCTTGTAGAAGGAGATTCCGTTAATCCTAACTCTTGCAGATTACGAATCTTACCCGCTAGTCTTACAAGCTTACTCGATTCTGTATCCTTGAGTCCTGTTTCAGCAGACACAATTTCCATTTCTACCATTGGCTCAGGATAATCAAAATGGAGGCTAATAAATCTTTGCCGCGTAGAAGGCTTTAATTCTTTCCAACCTCTTTGATACCCTGGATTAAAGGAAGCTACGAGTAAAAAAGAATCAGCTGCTTTTAACTTTTCGTTGATTCTATCGATATAGAGTTCTCTTCTATGATCAGTAAGAGAATGGACAGCGACTAACGTATCCGGTCTTGCTTCTACAAATTCGTCTAGATAAAGGACAGCACCTGTTCTTGCGGCTGTCGTCATAGGACCGTCTTGCCAGATAGTTTCAGCGCCTCGAATGATAAAACGTCCAATTAAATCAACTGCGGATGTTTCTTCATGACAGGAAACCGTAATTAAAGGAAGACCTAACTTATGGCTCATGAATTCAACGAAGCGGGATTTACCCGCTCCTGTTGGACCTTTCAAGAGAAGTGGAAGCTTCTTTTGAAAGGCGTGTTCAAATATTTCTACTTCTTTCCCGATTTGCTTGTAATAAGGAATTTCGTGATTACTCATGATTATGCGTTCTCGTTTAAGAACTGTAGTTCATCGCTTGCGTCTTCTGGTAGTAACACTTCATCGGAAGGAATTCCAAACTTTATAAAATTATAAATATAAAGTATAATCCCAATCGTAAATAGTGTGGCTGCAAACAAGAGCCCTATAAAATGAACTTCAATTTCTTTTTGGACAACCATAAAATCCATTCCAAGTTTACGCTCGAGGTAAACTTGTGCAATACCCGCTACAGCGAACGCTCCTGTCATTCCAAGCATTCCAATATTGGAAATCCAAAATGCTAAAAGAGATGTCATATTGTTCCAGAGCTTTCTTCCCGTAAGCAGCGGTAGCGCATAAGAGATAATAGCCAGAACTATCATTGCATAGGCTCCCCAAAATGCTAGATGGCCGTGCATCGCTGTAACTAACGTCCCATGAGTGTAAAGATTAACTTGTGGTAGAGTATGGGCAAATCCCAAGAAACCGGCACCAACAAAGGACATGATAGCACAACCAATTGTCCAATAGAGAGAAGCTTTATTTGGATGCACTCTTCCACTCTTGCGATACATATTAATTGCAAAAAGTGCCATTCCTAAAAACGCAAGTGGCTCAAGGGCTGAAAAAATTCCTCCAATCCAAAGCCAATATTTTGGAGTGCCAATGAAATAGTAATGATGACCTGTTCCCAAGATTCCAGAAAGAAACGTTAGTCCCACAATCACATAAAGCCATTTTTCAATCACTTCTCTATCGACACCGGTAAGCTTAATTAAAAGATAAGAAAGAATTGATCCCATGATAAGTTCCCAAACACCTTCTACCCAAAGATGAACAACCCACCAGCGAAAATAAGAGTCTAAAGTTTGGTTGTGAAAGTAAATCATACCCGGGAGGTATAATAAAGCAGCCGCTAGAAGACCGAGATAGAGAACAATTCCTGTTGTCGAAAATTTCTTTCCTTTCCATACGGTCATTCCTATATTAAATAAGAAAGTTAAAACATTGATTACCACTAAAAAATCGAGTGGTCTTGGTATTTCTAAAAACTTTCTTCCTTCCCACCAGTTCAAATGAAATCCAATAATAGCTGTTACACCTACAACTATCAGAGACACTAGTTGTATGTAAGCTAACTTTACAGAATAAATTTCTCTTCCTGATTCGTCCGGTATAATGAAATGAGCTGCTCCCATAAAACCCGTTAGTAGCCATACCACTAGCAAATTCGTATGAGTTGCGCGCGCCGCATTGAATGGGATAAATTCGTGTAATCCGTCATAACCAATACGCGCAAATCCCATGATAAAACCATATATAATTTGCAGACTGAGAAGTAGCATACAAGTTGCAAAGAACCAATAAGCCACTTTTTGTGATTTATATTTCATATATTTCTCCTTATATTTTAAATCGTTCCGAGAAACTTGACGATTTCATTTTTCTCTTCTTCTGTGAGTTCTAGTTTAGGCATTGCCGTCCCGGGTTTTACTGCAGTTGGATTAGAAATCCATTTATGCAAATACTCAGCATTGTATTTCTTACTAACTCCATCTAAAGCAGGTCCAACTTTTCCACCAACTCCTGAAAGAGAATGACAAGCAGTACAGAGACTCTTGAATTTTTCAGGTTGAGGCATACTAGAATGATTCGCTTTAACTGGCGCAGAATTCATAGCTAAGGCTAATGTTGGTTTTGCGGGAAATCCATTTAGATCGACTTCGCCTATCCATTTAAAGAAAGCGATTAAGTCATTGATTTCCGATTCTGTAAAATTATACTTTGTCATTTTACGCTCGCCTGGAAACATTGCCTGTGGGTCTTTGATAAACACCTTCATCCATTCAGGTCCTCGTCTATCATAGACCTTTGTTAATTCAGGAGCGTAATATGCCCCTTCTCCCATGATTGTATGACATCCCATACAATTATTTTTATCCCAGAGCAACTTTCCCCGTTTTACTTCATCGGAAAGATTGGATTCTCTAGTTTGAATTGGCACTTGCCTCAATGTGTCCACCGTTAAAATCAACAGTAATACACTGAACAGAAGTGTGCCCGAAATAAAAAACAGTTTAGCCTGTGATTTAGATAGCATTCGACTCCCCCATCTCGATTGATAAAAGAAATATACAGGAAAGATTGCGTTATTCATTGATATAAATCAAGTGAGGAGAATTATTTTACGCGACAAAGATTTATCTTTTCCATCAATGGAATGGAATCTGAAAAAAAATATGGTTAGTAATGAAAGAATATTTCCTTTTTCTAAAAGATAAATCTGTCATCAGTGCGTTAGTCGTCTTACTCTTGTTTGAAATATTTCTACAAGCCGGATTTTATAAAAATTTTCTAAAGAAAAATTCCTATGCATCTAATGTAAACAGAATCACAGATCATGCCTTGGAGTAAACAATCCGAAATTGATCCAGATATTTTAATTGTTGGAACTTCACTCGCCTACGAAGGCTTATCTTTAAGAACGTTAAACGAAACACTTAAGCCTTTAAACTTAAAGGCTCAAACTATAGCAATACCCGGAGCTGAATTAATTGTGCAGGGTCTTGCTTTAGAAAAGGTTCTAAGCAAATTCAAACGGGTAAAGTATATTATCCACGTAAACGAGATCGAAATGCCGTGGACTCTTGGAATTGTATTTTCTCAGGCGACACTTTCTATGGCTTCAGAGCTAGACCGCAAGCGAGCAATCGAAAGATTCTACGAAGATGAGTATAAGATCGGTTTCGAAGAGCTATCCTATATTATCCTACGACTCTGGGCATACCGAAAAGATATTGGGGAATTTATTTTAAATCCAGAAAAAAGAATTAAAGATATCGGAAAATCGAGGAAAGCATTCAAAGAAAATCTCTACTCCTATGAAAACATTTATACAGAAAGTTTAAGTCTCTATAAATTTAAAGACCTCAAAGAGTGCCTTAAAATCACTAAGGATAATACTAATATTGCGCTTGATTCAAATCCATTTCATAGAGAAGCTATTTTTAAAACCTGTAAATTGGCAGGTGAAAGTGTATTAACCTTAGAGGAAAATGAATCTACTAAGCTTTACCGCCGACGATTGGATAATTTTTATAAGATTCTAAAAAAAAGAAATATTAAAGTAATCAATGTATTTCCGCCCATATCTGAGTATTTAGGTAACTTTCAATATGGCGCTCGAGTTTTATTCTGGAAAGAAAAATACAAAGATGTTTTAGGGGAAAAGATAATTGATCTAACACTGGCTATTCCAAAGGAAAATAATGAAACTTACTTTTATGACATTGTGCATGTGAATAAAAAAGGAATGACTGTTTTTACAGAAAAACTTTCTGATTCACTCAGACTCTACTTTAAAGAAAGGCAGGAAAACAATGCTTTTTAATTCTCTGCACTTCCTACTTTATCTTCCAATCGTATTAGTAATATCTAATTATCTAAAAGATAGAAATCAAAAAATCTTTTTGCTGCTAGCAAGCTTTTATTTCTACATGGCTTGGAATATTCATTTTATTTGGCTTTTGTTATTCTCAATTGTGATCGACTACTTCGCAGCCATTTCGATTGCCCGATTAGAAAAAACAGACAAAAAAAGAAAATACTATTTAATTCTCTCTCTTGTCACAAATTTGGGATTTTTAAGTTATTTTAAATACACAAACTTTTTTCTTGGAGCACTTAACGACCTGAATTTTATTAACTCATTTCGATTTGTAGAGTATAATATTATTTTGCCTGTTGGAATTTCTTTTTACACTTTTCAATCAATGAGTTATACGATAGATGTTTACCGCGGAGCTATGGAAGCAAAAAAGTCTTTCATTGACTTTGCACTCTACGTTTCTTTTTTCCCTCAACTAGTCGCGGGTCCAATTGTGCGAGCAGGAACTTTTTTTAGAGACTTAGAAAACAGACTTATTGTAAATCTGGAAGTGATTCGGTATTCATTCGCTCAAATTCTTTTAGGTTTTACAAAAAAGGTTGTTTTCGCTGATAATCTTGCTATTGTAGTAGATAGAGTTTTTACAAACTACTCTTCGTTAAACGCAATTGAAATCTGGACGGGTGTATTTGCTTTTATGTGGCAAATCTATTTTGACTTTGCGGGTTACACTGATATTGCGATAGGAGTTGCGAGACTTTTTGGTTTTCAGTTTGATATCAACTTTCATTTTCCGTTCAACGTAACAAGTATTAGCCAGCACTGGTCAAGATGGCATCTCTCTTTTTCAACCTGGATAAGGGATTATATCTTTATACCGCTTGGTGGCTCAAAAGTCTCCAGACTAAGAACTCATATCAATGTATTCATTACGTTTTTATTTGCAGGTATTTGGCATGGAGCAGCCTATCATTTTGTAGTCTGGGGAATCTGGCATTCAGCAATGCTATCGGTAGAACGAGAGTATGCGCAAACAGGCCTGAGTAAATTTTTAAATGCAAAAGGAGGAATGCTTTATAGTTTATTTTGTCGTGTCCTTACAATGATTTGTTTGGGAATAGGTTTACCACTTTTTAGAGCAAAGACATTAACCGATGCATTTGAAATGCTTAAGACAATGTTATTCATTAACCCTAACTCGATTACTTCGTCTTTTAGTAATTACGGATACTTCAAATTAGTCGCACTTCTTTTTGTAACAGGATATATTTTTGAAAAATACAATTTAAAGAAAATGCTAGAAAGCAAAAGAGCGTTTACCCTCTTTATCCTCGCAAATGTGTTTATGCTACTTTGTTATGGAGTGACTGAGGCTCAGAGTTTTATATATTTTGCTTTTTGACAATCTACTTAATTCCAATTAGCATTTTCAAATTTTTAGAAAATGTAGTTTTGTCTTTTGCTTCGAGGCTTCCTGCTTTGCGAAGGATGATATGATTGTCGAGCGTGAATAATTTCATTCGAATGATGGAAGGGTGTGTTAGTCCGCAGGCAGAAAGATTTTCGATTGGAGTGTCTAAACTCCAGGAGTCATGCGAGGCGGTAGTAATCATAGCGAGAACAGAAAGACCAATCTTGGTTTGAAATTTTTCCGGAGCAGAAATCACAAGAGCTGGTCTTCTCTTTGAGGCAGTTGAATCTGTAAAAGGAAAAGGCACAACGACAACATCAAATTGCTCATAAGTCATTGTATGCCTCGTCGTCTGCCTCGCTATTCCATTCGGAAAGTGTGCCTGAGATGGATTTGAGATATTCGAAGTCAGTTGAAAGCATTTTTCGAATTTGGACAGTGTCGTGAAGAATCTCAAACATAATCTTGTCTCCTTTTTTGATGTGCAAATAGTCTCGTATTTTTACTGGAATAGTAGCTTGAAACTTCTCAGTTACAGAGCTATAGTCGCCGAATTCTTTTCCCATTGGTTGCTCCCCAGTAATACCGTATTACGGCATACTTGAGCGTCAATAAAAAAATGTTTTTTTATAGCGAAAAATTTACAAGTCTAGCATAGTAGATTTATGAAACTATTCATCCTATTAATTCTTTTCAGTTTACAGGTTATGGCAATGGATCACCCAATTCGATTACATTTAGATAAGAAAAAAGGCGACTCGTATGTAATGCGCGTCTCAGTTCCAAAAGGGTATGCGATTCAAAAAGAGGCTCCGAATAAAATTAAACTCAGTTCAGAGGACAAAATCAAAATTAACCCCACTGAGCTAACTTTCAAAGGAAGCACGTATTTAGATAAACCAGATTACTTTGAGAAAGTAGAGGATAATACTCTTACACTCACTGGAAAAGGCAAATTGCATGTATCCGCTAAAATATTTTACTGCGATTTAAACAAAAACGTTTGTTATCCTGCAAGCATTAAACAAGACGAAACAATTCAATGATTACATACGAATACAGCGAATATTTTCCAGAAGACGACAGAAAATTCGACAAAGATAAACTCATGTCTATTCTGTCCGAGCTTATCATGAAATATGATATTTCTCTAGAAGAAGCGCTGCGTATGATGATTGAAAAAGGAATTCCCGCCAATCTTTTTTTAAAAGAAGGCGGGATGGAGGATTTAATAAAGGATTTTCAAAAGAAAGTCCAGGCAATGATAGATAATATTCTAAAAACATTTAATCTAAATCCTACTTCCGAAACTTTACAAAAAGATTTGCATTCTCTTAAGGAAGAAATTGAAAAAAAATACAAAAAAGATTCAGGGACACTTTCAAAATTTAAACAAGCAATCGAAGAGGAAAATCAAGATTTGCTCCGTCGCCTCAAGTGGGACTTAGCCGCACAAAAAAAGATAGAGCCCAAGCTAGATGAACTCGTCCAAAAATTACAGGAATTAGACAAAGTAAACAATGGAATCAAAAAATATGATTTTACAGGAATTAAAGTCCCTACTCCTAAAGAAGCAAGTAATCTATTAGAGAACCTTGACCAGCTAACAGAATTAATCCGCGCCTTACAAGAAGCAATTGATTCAGGGGATTTGTATAATTTTGATTTAGAACAATTGGCAAAATTCTTAGGTCCTGAAAGTTATCAGGAGTTTTTAGAAAGAAGAGAAAAGATTTTTGATGATCTAAAAAAGATTTTACAAGAAGCAGGAGACATCCAGGAAAACAACGAAGGCGGAATTGAACTTTCTCCCAAGTCTGTGCGTAAAATTGGCAAGACTGCTTTAACTGAAATTTTTTCTAAGCTAAAAGCAGATTCCACTTCGGGAGCACATGTAACGAAAGAATTCGGAGACAGTGAAAATATTACTTCATCGGTAAAGCCCTTAGAGTTTGGAGATAATATTTCCCATATCGACTTTTCGGGAAGCATTATCAATAGCATCATTCGGGGTAATGGGAATACTCCGTCACTAAAAGATATAGATGTATTCCAGGCGAGAGGCAACGCAAAATCATCCACAGTCATTTTGCTTGATATGTCTGGCTCAATGGCTCGCTCTATGCGATTCTACAATGCAAAGAAAGTCACGATGGCAATGGATTCACTGATTCGAAATGAATACAAAGATGAGAAGCTAACAGTCGTTGGTTTCGGAAGCACTGCAAAGATTTTTCCGATCACTCAAATTCCAACTCTACAACCCTACCCTGTTACTATTTTTAATCCTTACATCAAATTAAAATTTGATTTTGCTAAAATGAAAAAAGAAGAGATTGAAAATAAAGTCCCTCAGTATTTTACAAATTTGCAAAAGGGATTGAACATGGCAAGGCAAGCTCTATCGTCTAAACAAACCAAAAACAAACAAATCTTTCTAATCACAGACGGAGCCCCTACTGCTCACTTCAAAGGCTCAGTATTACATATCAATTATCCGCCGGCGCCTTCTGACTTCGAAGAAGCATTAACAGAAGTAAAAGCATGTGCAGAAGATGGAATCGTTATCAACACATTTCTACTAACGTCTGAGTGGGACATGAATTACTTTGGTGAAAAAAGTTTTATCCAACAATTCGCTAAGATGTCGCAAGGAAGAATTTTTTATCCACATCCAAATGAACTAAATCAAATGATAATCTACGACTTCATCGCAAATAAGAAGAAAAAGTTTTCGTATTAGTTTCTTTGCCATGGTTCGATAAACTCACCACAGGCGCCGACACGGAGCCACGGAGAACGGAAGATAAAGAAATGCTTTACCCATGATAGGGAAACATTTCCATAATTTCCGAGCAATACCCGACCTAAAGCCGTTCTATTTTCGTTTTTCCTCATCGCGTGATCGAACGCTGATCGAACGCTGATCGAACGCTGATCGAACGCAGACCGAAGGCAGACCGAACCCTAGAGCAAGTTTCTTTACCAACTACCCGAACTTCCGCCGCCGCCAAAGCTTCCTCCACCACCGGAAAATCCCCCACTTGAACTAGATGACCAGCTAGAACCAGAGCGGCTACTTCCTGATGAACCACCCGTTGGAATAAAATTGGATCCATACTTCTTAGCAAATGCTTTGCCGGATGCGGTAAATCCTACGTAGACTTTAAAAAAGAACATGAGGATTGCATAGGCGGGTAACAAAAATGCGCCTTGTTTTCCAAGTGCAACTAACGGGAATGTGCCGTAGAAAGGAAAAAGAAAAAAATAAATAAACCAGCCTATGTAAGGAGCAAACGCGGCAAATAAAGTGAACGGAGTGATTACTACAAAAAACACTCCACCAAATAGCAATCGAAATTGCCAGGGAATATCTGCTCCCCCTAGACTATTGATAAATTCTAAATAACTTTCTAAGAATTCTTCTTTTGAGCCATCCACTGGTGCAGTATAAGTTCCACCAATAACTCCTAAAATAGCGTCTACTCCTTGTTCTACTCCAATAGAAAAATTCCCCTGCTTAAAAGAAGGCGTAATTTCTTTTCGAATGATTCGACTGCACAGTGCATCTGTAAGACTTCCCTCTAATCCATATCCTACTTCAATTCGAAGTTTACGATCCTCCTTTGCAATGAGCAGTAAAACACCGTTATCCTTCTTCTTTTGTCCGAGTTTCCATGTAGTTGCAACCTTTAAAGAATATTCTTCTAAAACTTCCCCTTCTAAAGATGGAATGATTAAAACCACAACTTGATTCGACGTAGCTTTTTCATGCTCTTTTAACTTGTTCTCTATGGAAAGTTTTGATTCTGCTGATAAAACACCTGTTTCATCCATGACTCTTCCAGAAAGAAATGGGACATCTAGCGCCAAAATGGAATTAGCCAATAGAGAAACAAAGAAGAAGGCAGAAAGAAATTTCATTTTCCGTCTCCAATACGAAGATCATCTCTAAGTTCATTTATATCATTCGGTTTTACTGGATATTGCTTCAAGAGATTTCCCATAGACTGAATTGTCTGAATAATCGCCGTTGTCCTGTCTCCCTTTTTCATTCCTTCGGTGAGTTGGGAGAGAATTCCTTCCCATATAGCAGGACTTACTTCTTTATTAATTCCTTCATCCCCTAAAACAACAGCTTCTTTTTCTAAGAAACTCATAAAGAGTAGCATTCCAGTTCTTTCTTTTGTTTTATAGATTTCTTCTTGTAAGAAAACTTTAAAGGCAACGTCCTGAATTCTTCGCTTTACATCAACCCTATCCATTAATAGTCTTTTCCATGCTGGAAAAAGATACGCAGCGATTACTCCCAATATGCCGGCAGTCATTTGAGTCAAAAAGAAAAATTGCAAGCTTGTATTCCAAATTCCAACTGCACTACTTTGATAAATCGCAAATAAAAAAGACCAAAGAGTAGCGAAGAGAATCCCAGACTTCCAATAGGTATCATGATAATTACCGCAAGACTCAAAAAAAACAGGCACTATTTCGGCTGACGTTGCTTTCTCCGCCTCTGCCACTGCACTTTTTATTTGTCCTAACTCCGCTTCTGTAAAAAATTTTTTCATTCTAGACTCCTTAAAGAGGACTTGATGAATCAAGTCCCTACTAATACAAATCCCATTCCCTACTAATATAACTCCCATCCGTCGGGGACTTCTGAGCCCGGATAGGTTTCTGGTTTCTCTATTAAAATTCCCATTTGATCAATGAAAAGATAAAAACTTCCTTTGCTTTGAAAAGAAGAACTCTCCAGTAAGATTCCCTTTACTCCAAATTGACTAAACCTATCTAGATTTAATCGATCCTGCGGCTTATAAATATTAACCTTTGCATCTAGTCTTCTCCAGCCATTGAACTTTAATGGACCAAAGTCTATGATTATATCTGGACTTTTCTTTTGGGAAAGAATGACTTTTAGATTGATTGCATAATTATTCGAATAAACCCAAAGGAAGATTCTAGAGGGTGTTCCTGATAGAAGAGATTTTGAAATTTCTGGTTGAATAAAAAATTTATCTCTTCCCGGAATTTCGATATTCGAATGAACCTGCATCGACTTTGGTTTAGGCTCATCCTTATAATAAAGCCTTGATTCTAATTTGTAAGCTTCCGATGTAGGAGTTTTTGAAATAAAACTCGTTGTGTCTAAAAAAGAAGAGCCCCTCGCGATTCGCCAAGGCATTTCTCCGTCAAAGAGTTCAGCAGGATAAAGCTTATATCTGCTTCCCTTGTTTACAACAGCTTCGATTGATTTTACTTTTTCCAAATCATCAGTTTCAGAAGCATTTATCTTAAATAAAATAAGTAGAAAAAGAAAGACTATGAGACGAGCTGTTATCATAAGTAGGTTTTTGGACTCAATTGAATTTATGAGAGAATAAATTTCTGTCACTGACAAAAAATATTCTAAGATACTTCATCGGTAAAAATTGTAGATTCAAATAGAAGATATAAGCTAGTGAAATCCTTCTTTTTTTGCTCCAGAATTAAAAAATACTATATTTAATATGGCTTTTATTAGATAAATATAATATGAACAGGCAAAATAATCTTAAAATTATATTAACCACTGTAATCGTCCTCGTAATCTCTGCAATAACTGTATTTACAGTTGTAAACTGGGCAGACATTGTTAAAAAATTCCAGAGTGCGGCTTCCAAAAATGATGGCTACGAAAAACACGAGCGAAATACAGTTCAGCCTTCCAATGTAGATACAAACGCAACAATTGTTGATTCATCAAAAGACAGTGCAAGCATTCCAGACGAAACCAAAATCTTACATCATCCAACAGAGTCGAATACGAAGAGTTTTTCAAAATTCGATGAGCCGCTGAATCCTCAACCGAAAGAGGCTACTCCTATCGGATTAGATGATTTACCTCCTCAAAAAGAAAAAGAACCAATCAATTCAGCAAAGTTTAAGGCTAACGAAAATTCTCCTCTCCTAGCGGATACCTCACTCGATGCAATCAGAAATCCTAAGCCTAAGAAATCGATCAAAACATACAGAAGCAAAAGACATTTCCACGTGAAGAAACATCATAAAAGATATAGACATTCTCTTGCGAAAAGCCATAAAGCAAATGGACTAGAAAAAAGAGTCATCTTTCTGGAAAAGAAATTTGGCGTAAAAAAACCGAATGGAAATAAGCAAGCTAGTCTCGCCAATAGAATCTACAGACTGGAGAAAATCATTACTCAAAAGAAAAAGTAATGTTGGTAAAGGAAAATTATCAAACCATTTTTGAGCAAATCAAAAAGCTCCGCCCTGAAAACACTCCAAAGCTAATTGCGGTTTCTAAGAAACAGCCGCAATTAAAAATAAAGGAAGCCCTAGAATCAGGGATTCGAGTATTTGGAGAAAACCAAATCAAAGAAGGAATCGAAAAATTCCAAAGTCAAATAATGAATTATCCGGATCTAGAAATTCATCATATAGGTCCTGTGCAGACAGGAACTATCCGTAAACTATTAGGCTTATTCGCATTTACCCATGGTGTAGGCAGTGAAAATGCACTAAATGAGCTAATAAAACAAGCCAATAGCCGTAAGGTTAAAATCAAATATTTTCTCCAAGTTAATCTTTCTTTAGAAGATACTAAGTCAGGATTTGAAAAAGAAACTCTACTTAGTATATTAAAAAATATTTCAAAGTATGATTCAGAATTTGCTGAATTTCATGGTTTAATGACAATGGGACCATCTAGCGGTGAACTAAAATTAACCAGACAAGTATTCAAAGAATTAAACCAAATCAGAAATGATTTTTCTCCAATAGCGAAATTATCAATGGGTATGTCAGGCGACTATTTAATAGCCGCTGAAGAAGGAAGTGATTATATACGAGTTGGCTCTGCCATTTTTGGCGAAAGGATAATACAATGAAGAAAGTTGGAATCATCGGGTTGGGTAATATGGGTTATCCAATCTATCAGGCGATTCAAAATGAATTTGCGGTTACTTGCTATGATCCGTATAGCAATAACAAAGGAATTCCGTTTGAGTCTGATTTTTCTAAGTTTGAAGAAAACTCCGAGATCATAATAGTCTGTGTAAAGCCGGATAAAGTTTCTGATGTTTTAAAACAATTAAAAGCACCTAAGAAAATTTTCTCCATTGCAGCCGGAATTAGCCTATCAAAGCTAAGAGAAAGCTCTCCAACGAATTCGAAAATTGTTCGGCTAATGCCTAATTTGCCCCTCCAAATAAAAGAAGGATGCATGGGCTTTGTCGGAGATGTAGAAGCCTACGAAGATGTTAAATCAATATTCGAAAAATTGGGTCTCTTGATTGAACTATCTAGTGAATCTGCCATAGATGCAGTTACAGGTCTATCAGGCTCAGGACCTGCCTTTGTATTTAGCTTTATCCAAGCCTTAGCTGAAGGTGGAGTTAAATCAGGACTTCCCTATTCTGATGCACTTAGACTTAGCATTCAAACGGTAAAGGGAAGCGCAATGCTTTTGGAGGAAGAGTCAGGAACGCATCCGAGTGAACTTAGAAACAAGGTGACTTCTGCTGGTGGCACTACTATTTTTGGATTAGACAAGCTTGAAGAGAATAATTTTCATTATGCGGTGATGAATGCAGTCTTTGCAGCTTTTAAGAGAGCAGAAGAGCTGAGAATTAGGAATTAGGAATTAGGAATTAGGAATTAGGAATTAGGAATTAGGAATTAGGAATTAGGAATTAGGAATTAGGAAGAAAAGAAATGGCGCGGACAGGATTCGAACCTGTGACCTTTGGGTTATGAGCCCAACGAGCTGCCAGCTGCTCCACCGCGCGATGTATATGTCACCTTATAAAACTTAAGTTTTATGTCAAACAGTAATATAAGTTTTTGTAGAAATTTTTATTTTTTTGTTTTATTATAAATATGTTCTTGTAGTTTAAGCAAGAGCAGTTAGACTTTGTGCAAAATTAGAAAGAGGTGAATAAAATTGAGTAAGAAAAAAGAAGATTCAGGTTCATTCGAACAACTCGAACATTATGAAAAGAAAATCTATGACCAAAAGCAATTATTAGAAATCAGTAAAGCCCTAAATTCGACGTTAGATTATAATTATTTAATAGATGCAATCTTGAATATTTGTTTGGCTCAATTGCAAACTTTGAACGCAGCCATATACTTAGCACCCGATGTAGATGCAGATCATTTCACTTTGGATTCTAGTCACAAAGGTTTTGATATTTCAGATAAAGACATGAAGATGAAAATCATGATCGACTCTCCTCTAGTTCAAAATTTTGAAGAGAAACCGAAAGCAATGACTATACGTCAATTGTCAGATATAGGTTTATCTGAAGATGAAAATCTAAAATATTTTAAACTCCTCGGCGCAGAAATGATCATTCCATTGAATGCAAAAGGAAAAGTGAACGGCTTACTTGTGTTAGGCGAGAAGATGACTCTGAGCGATTTTTTAGAGAGCGAAAAAGATTTCCTTACTATTCTAGCAAGCTTAGCAGGAGTCGCAGTTGAAAATTCAAGGTTATATGAATTATCCACTGTAGATATGATGACTCAATTAAAAATTCATCACTACTTCCAATCCAAACTTAGAGAAGAAATGGACAGATGTCGTAAGAAAGGAACAAAGCTAGCTCTTCTTTTTACAGACATTGATAAATTCAAAGTATTCAATGATACTCATGGACATCAAGCAGGTGATGTTGTATTAATTGAAGTTGCTAAGAAGCTAATCATTTCAGCGCGTAAGAACGATATACCGGCACGTTACGGTGGCGAGGAATTTTGTGTTATAATGCCAGGGGCTGATTTACAAGAAGGATTCGAAATGGGTGAGAAAATTCGTAAAGCAGTTGAAGCTCAACTCGTAGAGAATCCAAATGGTGGAGATCCTTTACGCGTTACAATCAGTGTAGGGGTTACTGAGTTTTATCCGACAGACAAAAATAATAAAGAGTTGATCGAACGAGCAGATAAAGCTCTTTACCAGGCAAAGCATGGTGGTAGAAATCAAACCGTTTGCTATAAAGTTCCAACCTAGAAATTGCTTCAGACAATATTAAATAGAGACAGGTCTGAGACCTGTCTCTACGTGTATAAAGGAACACAAAAACCTAAGACGGCTAAAATATATTTATTTTTCCTACTACTCCTACTCTTTTGTAAAACTACAAATTCAGCCTTCATACAAGAGTCTAATCTTGAACATCACAATTTAGAAATTAAGCTTTCCGATTTACAACCAAGAATTAAACTACTAGCAAATCATCGAAAACAACCAGACCTAAAATCGCTGAGTTTCATTTTAGATACAGGCTCAAATATTTCACTGATTCGGAAAAATATTTTCCTGCCCGAAAGTAACGGGGAAACAAAATCCTTTCGATTAAAATCCCTTTCGGGAGAAATGGAAGAAGAATCTACAGAAATGAAATTAAATCTGTTCGATGAAAAAAGAAATCTAATATCAGAAAATTTCATTTTCCAATCTTTTAATTTCAATTCTAAGTTTACCTTTGATGGAATACTTGGTAATGATGCGTTAGCAAAATTTGATTTATTCATAGAGCTTCCAGATAGTGTTTTTCTTATTAAACCTTCTTTTAAAAAAAATCTAAAAGAGTTTAAAAGAATTCCTTTTGTTTTGTCTGAAGGGCATATAATTCTGGAAGTAATGATTGGAAAATTTCCCTGTAAACTCCTTTTAGATACAGGCGCTGGAATTTCCTACCTAAATCAAAAGAAAGCTGTTGAGTTAAATTTAAAAATTGGAGGAAAGGCGAGCTTTATGGACTTGAGAGGAGAACTCCAAGAAACCATTTATCATCTAGGAGAAAATCTTTGTGTAGCTGAAAACCTATGCCAAAAAAAGATAGAATTATTGTCAGGAATTTCCATTGAAGATTTTCTTTCAACCAATGGAAAATTGGATGGGATTCTTGGTCTAAACTGGATAGAGAATTATTCCATTTTAGTTGATTACCAAAATTTGAATTTGTATATTAAACAGAGATAACACAATGAAAAAAGAAAAAATCATAGTCGCAATGAGTGGTGGAGTTGACAGCGCAGTAACCGCCGGCTTACTATTAGAGCAAGGCTATGATGTCATTGGTGTAAATATCAAGACATGGGAATACGAAGCACCAAATTGCGACACTACTAAAAAATCCTGCTGTTCTCCAGAAGACATTCGAGACGCGAGAGATGTGGGGTTAAGCTTTAACATCCCCTTCTACGTCGTAAAAATGGAAAAGATCTTTGGAGACAAAGTGATAGATCGATTCATCAGTGACTATCAAAACGGAATGACTCCCAATCCTTGTGTCGAATGCAATACCTTTGTTAAATTTGGAGCACTCTTCGAAAAAGCAAAAGCATTGGGTATCGATAAAATTGCTACCGGTCATTATGCCAAAATTCATCAAACGGATGACGGGCATTATGCGATAGCAAACGGGGTAGATACCAAAAAAAATCAAGCCTATTATCTATATGGTCTCTCTCAGGAAAATTTAAAGAATACAGTCTTCCCTCTTGGTGATATGGAAAAATCAGAGGTAAGAGAACATGCCAGACGATTTGGATTGTCTATAGCAGAAAAAGCAGAATCTCAGGAAATTTGTTTTATTCCAGAAAATGATTATCGCAGCTTTTTAAAAAAGAAAAATATAAACTTCACACCCGGCTTTTTTAAATTGGCAAATGGTGTGATTGTAGGAAAGCATAGCGGCAAAGAAGGATTTACCATTGGACAAAGAAAAGGTCTCGGTGTGTCCTGGAAGACTCCTCTTTATGTAGTCTCTATCGAAGATGATGGAACCGTTATACTCGGAGAAGAAGAAGAAACAACCTGCGAAGAATTTACAGTCATTGATCTAAACTACCAGGGAATGTCTCCCTTACAGGAAGGAGAAAGCCTTGAATGTAAAGTGCAAATCAGGTATCGCCATAAGCCAGTCCACTGTGAGATTACAAACACAAATGGAAAAATTCTAGTACGACCAAAAGAATTACTCCAGAGTGTAACTCCAGGACAATCTTCCATCTTCTATCCGGTTAATGGAGATTATCTGCTTCTCGGCGGAATCATAGAAAAAGGAAGCATTAAACTTAGAACAAATAAACTTCTTGCCACAGAGGCACGGAGTCACTGAGGTTTGCTGAATGTTAATATTTTTATGATTTAAGATTCTCAGGCTTTTCAAATTCTTTAAAATTTCCATAGGTTAAAAATAGAAGAAAGTAAATCTAATTTTAAAAAAAATAAAAATACATACTCTGCGCCTCTGTGCCGGCGCCTGTGCTGAGCAGGGTCGAAGCATGGCAAAATTTAGGCGTAGTTACAGAGAGTCAAATGAGCAAAATTAAAGGCAAAACAATATTAATCGTAGGTGGTGGACTTTTACAAGTTCCACTGATTGAAACTGCAAAGGCAATGAAATTAAAAGTAGTAGTTGCTGATATGAATCCAGAATCAGTTGGATTTAAAATCGCAGATGAAAAAATTATCATGAGCACAAAAGACATTGAGGGTATGGTAAGAGAAGCAAAACGATTCTCTGAAAAAGAACCAGTCCATGCAGTGATCACAGCGGGAACAGATGCAAGTATGACAGTAGCCGCAGTAGCCAATGCACTGGGTCTTCCTGGAATACGTTATGTGGACGCGGAGGCAGCATCAAACAAAGTTAAAATGCGCAAAAGACTAAAAGAGCATAACGTTCCAATTCCTGAATTTGCACCTGTATGGACTATTCAAGATGCAAGGGATGCACTGGATACTCTTAAGTTTCCGCTCGTTATAAAACCTTCTGACAATATGGGAGCTCGCGGAGTAATCAAAGTAAACAACCGCGAAGAATTACACGCAGCATTTAAACATGCAAAAAAATATTCTCCAACCGGGGAAGTAATCCTAGAAGAGTTTATGCCAGGACCTGAAGTATCAGTCGATGCACTTACCTGGAATGGAAATGTTCGCATGACAGGAATTGCAGATAGAATCATAGAGAGAGAACCTTTTTTCATTGAAGTCGGGCACAATATGCCTTCTAAGTTTTCCAAAGAAGTATTAGATGAAATAGAAGATGTGATGAAACGTGGCATGCGGGCACTCGGTATTACCCTCGGAGCAGGAAAGGGAGATATAAAAGTTACTCCGAATGGTGTGAAGGTTGGAGAAATTGCAGCAAGACTTTCCGGTGGATTTATGTCTGCCTATACCTACCCTCTTTCTACAGGAGTCAATCTTTATCGTGGGGCAATTTTAATTGCATTCGGAGAAGAGCCCGATGATCTAGAGCCAAAATTAAATCTAGTCTGTATAGAAAGATCTCTAATTGCCGCACCAGGAAAAATCGTATCCATTTCAGGAATCGAAGAAGCAAAGGAAATCGATGGGGTAAATGAAATTTTCCTCCAATCCAAAGTAGGAGATATAATTACTGACCCAACAAATAATATTGAAAAGTCAGGGCATATTATTATCACAGCGGAAACTTTGGAGAAGGCAGAAAAAATTTTTGAAGATGCTAAGCAAGTAATACATTTTGAGACTGACAGCTATTATTCGCTAACAGAAAAAAGCATTAATCAGACAGCTAGAAATAAATTTGGTAAAGATATCTGCTGGGTTTGTAAAGTATGTGATGGGACAGACTGTGCATCCGGCGTTCCTGGAATGGGTGGAGTTGGTAAAATGGAAACATTTAAAGACAACTCAATCGCACTCGGAGAATATAAAATCCTTCCCCGTTACATTAGAGAAAGCGTGAATCCAAATACCAATTGGTCTTTATTCGGGAAACAATTTCAAACACCTATGATGGCGGCTCCCATGACCGGTGCTACGACTAATATGAATAATGCGATGGAAGAATACCAGTATTCTCTGGCTGTTCTAAAAGGCTGTCTCGAATCGGGAAGTATTGCCTGGCTGGGAGACGGTGCAACTCCAGATAAATATATAATGATGCTCGATGCGATTAAAAAAGTAGATGGTCATGGGATACTCATCTGTAAACCGCGAGCTGATGAAAAATTATTGCAGGAACGATTTGAAGAAGCTGAAAGACAAAATATCTTTTCGCTCGGTATGGACATTGACGCATTTAATTTTAAAACTATGATTTTAAAAAACCAACAAGCTCCGAGTCGTGGTCTAAAGGAACTTTCTCGCATTCGTAGTTTTACAAAACTTCCTTTTATCATAAAAGGAATCATGACTCCTGAAGATGCAATTCTTGCAATCGATGCAGGAGCCGATGCCATCGTAGTATCCAATCACGGAGGACGGGTGTTAGACGATATGCCTGGCACTGCGAGAGTATTGGAAAGCATAGCAAACGCAGTTAAAAATAAAATTCCTGTTTTAGTGGATGGTGGAATTAGAAGTGGTATGGATATTTTTAAAATGTTGGCTCTAGGAGCAAACGCAGTGTTAGTTGGAAGACCAATAGCGATTGCGGCTGTCGGCGGAGATTCTGCCGGAGTAAAATATTTACTTAACCAATACAATGCTGAATTAAAAAATACGATGAATATAACAGGGGCAGATACTCTAGAGAATATTGTGAAGTCTATGCTTCTAAAAAAATAATTAATAAAGGGAGTCTCAATTTTATCTTGACTAAAAGCGTAAGCTTAAACTGAATGGAATAAAATTTCGGAATGAGGTAAAATTTCCATGGAAAAAGAGATAAAAGACGCATTAAATTTTGTAATCGGGGCTGCTACAACAGTTAAATCCGAAACAGAAAAACTGATTGCTGGTCTAGATACAGACTTTAAAAAATTAGCTGATAAAGGTGCTGCTGATAACAGTGAAACAGCTATGAACGTCAGAAAATATACAGACGAAGCTTTCAAAGAAGTTGAGAAAGTATTGAATGATGCAAAAGCAAAATTCGAAGAAGCAAAAACTCAAATCAAAAATTTAGTTCCAGAACAAAAAGCTTAATCATTATAGCGAAACAATAGCCCACTGTTCGGATACAAGAATCATTGTATCTGTCGGTGGGTTGGGCTTCATTTTTTTAATGAATCCCTAATATATGACCGAGCTTATTTTTTTTTGTAAGCAGATAATGATGATTTTCCTCTACAGATTCAATTTCCAACGGAACCCTTCCTGTAATTTCTAGTCCATAGCCTTCGAGACCAACAAGCTTTCTCGGGTTATTCGTCATAATCCGCATTTTCTCAACACCTATATCCCGAAGTATCTGAGCACCAATCCCATAATCACGCAAATCAGGAGCAAAACCAAGCTTTTCATTTGCTTCAACTGTATCTAGACCTGTATCTTGAATCGCATACGCCTTGAGCTTATTTACAAGTCCAATTCCCCTTCCCTCTTGACGCATGTAAACCAAAATCCCTTTTCCTTCTTTTTCGATTTGTTTCAGTGCAGCATGAAGTTGAGGTCCACAATCACAGCGGTTACTCATGAATATGTCGCCAGTCAAACATTCCGAATGAACACGAACTAAAACATCATCCGTTTTATCAATTATTCCTTTCACAAGAGCCACATGTGTCTTATCATCAATTTCGGTTGTGTAAGCTTTTATTAAAAATTCTCCATACTCTGTAGGAAGTCTAGCCTCTGCTTCCAAATGAATCAATTTGTCTTTCGTCCGACGATACCGAATTAAATCTTCGATTGTATAAATACTTAAACCGTGCGTCTTTGCGAACTTTCCTAAATCCTTCATTCTCGCCATACTTCCGTCTTCATTCATGATTTCGCAAATCACACCGGCTGGCTTTAAATTTGCGAGAAGACAAAGATCGACAGATGCTTCCGTATGGCCTGCTCTCCGTAAAACTCCTCCCTTCACTGCTTGCAAAGGAAATAAATGCCCTGGACGCATGAGGTCATCTGGCCTTGTTCTTTCATCGATGAGTGTTGCAATTGTCCTCGCTCTATCGCCGGCAGAAATTCCAGTCGTAACATCCTTTTTGGCATCAACGGATACCGTAAAAGCAGTGCCATGATGGTCTCCGCCTGAAGAAACCATCCTAGATAGTTCCAGCTTTGCAAGCCTGTCCTCGGTCATTGGAATACAGATGAGTCCTCTTCCGTGCGTAGCCATAAAGTTAATAGCGTCTTTGTCTGCAAATTCTGCTGCAATAACTAAATCCCCTTCATTCTCCCGATCTTCTGAATCCACGAGGATTATCATTTTCCCTGATTTGATTTCTTCGATTGCCTTCTCAATTGGTTGTATCATACTTTAACCATGCCTTAAAGCAAAGAGTTTTGAACTATAAAAAAAACCTATTGATTTTCTATCTGTAATAAATATGCTTAGTCAAATAGGTTAGTTTTTTAAGGCTGATTTACTGAAAGGATATACAGGAATGGAGCTAAAGTTAAATAATATAGGTAATGTCAAAGTTATAGAAATATATGGCAAATTTGACATAGAAAATACAGAGGAATTTGAGACCCTTTACAACAAACAATTGGAATCAAAGCCTGGAACTCTTGCTATTGATATGAATAAATTGGATTATATCGACTCATCAGGAATTGGATGTTTGATAAAGTCCCTTAACAGTATCAAAAATCAGAAAGGCGTGCTTATCCTCGTTGGTCTTAAGCCTATGATTCTCAATGTGTTCAAATTAGCAAAGTTGGATTTATTTTTCCAAATCATGACAAACGATGAATTCAAAAATAAATTTGAAGACAAAGACGATTCTGATATTGATGAATTACTGGGCAAAAAATAAATTAAAATGTAACTAGCGGGTAATCAATAATGCCCGCTAAAAAATTACTTTCGAAGCATTTTTTCTACATAGCTAGCGATAATATCTGTTTCAATATTTACAATTTTGCCGCTAGACCATTCACTTGCGTTCGTTTTCTGAATTGTTTCTGGAATTAATACAAGTTCAAGAATCTGCCCCTGAATAGACACAACCGTAAGGGAAATTCCATCCACTGCAATACTTCCTCTTTCCACTATATATTTACATAATTCTTCTGGGACTTGGATTTCGAACACTTCAACAGCGCCGTTATCTTTCGCATAACGCTTAGAAACGATTCCAACACCATCGACATGTCCCTGCACTAAATGACCACCCATTCTAGCTCCATAAGCAACTGATCTCTCCAAGTTCACTCGACTTCCAATGACTAGATTTCTAAAATTTGTTAGCTCAAGAGTTTTATAAGAAGAATAATATTTGAAGAGCGACTTATCCGCATTCAATTCTGTTACAGTCTGACAGGCTCCGTTAATTGAAATCGAATCTCCTAATTTCAAATCATTGTTTTCAAATGTTGCCTTTACCTGAAAGATCATTCCGTCATTAGTCATTGTTTTTTCGTGTACAATCCCTGTTGATTCAATTAACCCTGTGAACATTTCTACTCTCCGTATACTTCCCAAATATCTGTATCAATTTTTTTTTCATATTTCTTTTTTCGATTTGTAATATCAATGTCAGGCGAAATTCCTTCTCGGATCGAAGCACCTGTATGTATTAAATAAATTAAATCATCTTCGTATAATTCATTTGCAAAAATTTTGTAAAGCATATTTCCACCTTCAACTAAAATTGTATTTAGACTGAGTTGCGAAAACATACTAAATAATTTTTCAGGAAGTTCATTTCTATCTTGCACTAGGACAGGCAATTCGGAAGAAACCTCAACCATCTTTGCGTATGCCTTTTGGTGTGAAATATTCTCTTTTTCAAAGTCCAGCATAAAAAAAATTGCTTTCTTGTTTCCATATTTTTCGCAAAGCAATTTTTGCTTCTGGAAAAAACTTTTGTCAGGAAGTCGCTTGAGGCTAATCACAAAAATTCGATAGGGTTGGTATGCTTGGTCATTTCGATTATGCCAATCCAAAGAAGTTCGACTAGAAATGCTTTTAAATAAAACTTCAGGGAATAATTCTCCGTTAGACTGATCGTCTTCTGATTTTCGTAAATCCAATTTTTCTAATATACTAAGATCAAATCCTCTAAAGTCTAATCCCGGATAATCCACATATACCGTTACGGGACCTACGATCACTGCATCCAATTTAGCACGGAGCATTTGTGTGATTTGATTAGAAAAAGGATTAGAAAGAGAAATCTTTGATCTTGATAAATCGGCATAATAACCTTCCTTAGATAAAGCAGATTTTATCATAATCTGAGGTCTCTCACGTTTGATTCGAGAAATAAATCCAGAAAGAAAAGCATTACCGATTTTTGCAATTTCTGGACTCTCTATGACTTTGACTCCAGCCTTTTCGTATTCTTGGGTTACATCTCTCTTTCTAACAAGCGGGTTGGGATCGGCTAATCCGAAGTATACGCAAACTGGTTTATACTCTAAAATCAAGTCTAAGCAAGGAGGCGTTTTTCCAAAATGAGTGCATGGTTCGAGCGTTACAAAAACTAAATGAGGAATTTTCTTAGCATTCTTATAATTCTGCGCAAAATTTTGATATGCCTCTCTCTCTGCATGGTTTCTTCCCGTCCGTTGCGTATGTCCTTCACTTAAAATATTTCCTTCTAGGTCAGTTATTACGCAGGCGACAGGCGGGTTCGGGGAAGAATATCCCATCGCCTGAAATGAAAGTTGTTTTAGTATTTTAAGAATGAGAGGGAAAGTTGAAGGGTATTGCATGGGGCAAGCGTAGGGGTTGAATATATTCAACCCCTACTAAGAATTTAAATCGTATCCTTCTTAAAAACTAAATTATAAATTTCAATGACAGGAGATGCGATAAAGATTGAGGAATAGGTTCCTATGATAATTCCAAAAGTCAAAACAAAAGCAAAATCATAAAGCTCCACTGCCCCACCAATGATAAGCGCAACAATAGAAATCAGCGTGGTAAACGATGTGTTAATCGTTCTACCAAGTGTTTGATTGATAGACATATTGATCATCTCTCCTGTTGATACTTTCACTTTGGAATGTGAATTCTCCCGGATTCTATCGAAGATCACAATCGTATCATTGATAGAATATCCAAACAAGGTAAGTAGTGCTGCAATGATTGGAACGCTTGGCTTAATCTGAAAAACGCCAATGACTGCAAGTGAAAAGAGCAAATCATGAATTAAAGCAATCGAAGCCGCAAGTGCAAACTTAAATTGAAAGCGAAAACTCAAATAAACAGTCATGATCGCAAGTGTAGAAAAAAGCAGAGTAATACCTGTAGAGGTAAGCTCTCCTCCAACCACTGCTCCCACTTGATCGGCACTCAAAATGCTTTCATCAGAAACTTTAAATCCATGAGTCAGCATGAAAATTAATTCATCAATAGTCACTCGTGATTTGGCAACTGCATTGGGCTCAGTGCTCTTTGGCTTATTGACGTTATTATACTCTTCAATCTTAGGAACTGCTCCAAGACCTATATCAATTTGATAATGGTTCTTTTCCTTATCCAACTGAATTACTATTGCTTCAATTTCTTTTTCTTTGAAGAATTTCTCGATGTCATTTCTACCTAATGCTTTATCTAAAACGACTACTGCTCGTAATCCCCCATTAAAATCAAGAGAGTGAGCAAATCCTTTGTGAACAGCGAATGTATAAATGAACCCTGCAATGATACAAGCGATAGAGAGTCCAATCGCAAGGTATTTGTATTTTGAAAAATTAAAATTAAACATTTTTTACCTCGTATTTTCTAAAACCAAGTCTTAGCTTCTTAACTCCAATATCGTTCACGAGAATATTGAGTAAGACTCTACTCAGTAGTAAAGATGTGAACATAGATGTAATAATCCCCCAACAAAGAGTAATAGCGAATCCTTTGATAGGTCCATTTCCAAGGCGAATCATAAGTATCCCCGAAATTAGTGTGGTAATATTACTATCAAAGATGGTCCAGAAAGCATTCTCAAAACCTTGCGTAACAGCCACCGGTAGAGGCTTGCCTGCAATTAGCTCCTCTTTAATTCTTTCGTAAATGATTACGTTCGCGTCAACCGCCATACCCACAGTCAAAATAATACCAGCAAAACCCGGTAGAGTGAGTGTAAAATCCATAAGCGAAAGAAGACCCATGAGGATAACCAAATTTGTAACCAGAGAAATATTCGCTACAAAACCAGCCAATTTATAGTAGAACAACATATAGAGGATTACAAGCATAAACCCCCACATAACTGATTTCAAACCGACTTCAATGGATTCGATACCAAGTGTTGGTCCAATAAATCGCATTTCCAAAACAGAAAGTGGAATAGGAAGAGCACCTTCACTGATGATGTTTGATAATTGAATCGCATCTTCCTGGTTAAAGCTTCCAGAAATTTCGGCATGTCCACCTGCAATCGGTTCGTTGATTGTCGGATTGGAAATAACTTGATCCCCCCAAATGATAGAAAGACTTCTTCCTTTATTATTCTTTGTGACTTCTAAGAATTTCTCTGTTCCTGCTGGAGTAAGAGAAAAAGAAACTGTCCACCCATAATTATTTGAATTAAAAGAAGGTCTTGCGTCTGTTAAATCATTTCCAGAAAGTGCAATTGCTTTCTCAAGAACGATAAATCTTCTAGGTAGAAGCGGCGAATTAGGCTTATTCCCTCTTGCATAGTAAGCATATAATTTATATTTGTCTCTTGGAATTTTATACTTCTCTTCCATTTTGAAAAGAAATTCATCTCTTACTTTTTTACCAGGACGACTTGCAACAATCTTTTGAAATTGAACAATCTCGGTTTCTTCTCTTTTATTTTGAGACATTAATTCTTGTTCTGATTTTTCAATAAGCTGTGAAAAATTTCCCTGTCCTTGTGGTTCTTCCAATCTATACTCAACAGTCTCAGTGTTTTGTAAAATTTCTAATATCTGAGAAGAGTTTGCTACTCCAGGCAGAGAAACTTCAATAGAGTCTTGGTCTTTTTGAATACGAACTTGAGGCTCTGTGAGGTTTTGGTTGGTTAAGCGATTATCTATGATTAGCTTCGCTTTTTCCAATTCGATAATCTTTCTAGACTCAGTCAAAACAAAACTATCTTCGATATCTTTTAGACGGGCGGTAGCTTTGTCCTTTTCTTCTTTTGATTTGTCTGTTGCGGCTATTGTTGCTTTAAGATCAGAAATTTCTTTGGAGTAGATGTCTCTTAACTTAGAAACATAGTTTTCAAAATCCCCTTTCATGACAACGCGCATACCACCCTGTAAATCCAATCCCAATTTAATCGTCATTGCCTTACCATTCTTGAGAAATTTCTCAATTGCAGTCGGACGTAAATTGTTCTTAGACTCTAGGAACAAATTGATATTTTCCTGTGAAATCTGATTGATCTTTGCTGATGTTATAAAGCGACCGGTAACCAGAAAGAAATTCTCTTTCGGTATTCCAAGCGCGGGATCCGGTTCTACTTTCAAAGTATTTTGCGTATTGTATTCCGATTTCCATTTTTCTTGGAATCTATCTAATAGATTTTTTTTCTCTGCGTCAGTCATTCCTGCTACAGAGGGGCTAATGTGTAACTCTAATTCTCTCACCGCAAAATTGGGAAATAAAATCACGAGAGACAACAGTAAAATTGTTATGGGTAGTAGTACCCAGGATGAAGATTTCAATTCTAACTCCTACGTTTGTTATTTATTTGTTTCTGAATTTGCTAAATATTCTACCAGAATTATTATAATCTCGCGGACCTACATACCTGAGGCGGTAGATTGCAAAAATTATAATAGCGGCAAATATAAAGATGATTTTTTTGTATTCGTTTAAGAAAGCGATAAATGCATTTGGTTTAATTTCTTTTTCTTTCTCAATCGATTTCTCTGGATTTTTTTTCTCGATTGGTTTTTCCGTCGTGTTCGTCGTTAGTGTATTTGACGGATTAGGATTGTTTTGCGCTGATTGTGGTTGCAGTCCTGGAATATTTTCCGAGTTCATCGTCAGCTCTTCATGCATCCAATATTCTAGATTTAATTTATTATTATTTAGTTGTTGTGTTGCTGGATTACTCGGATTAGCCGCTTCTGCTGGGTTAGTAATAGGAGTAGAAGGTCTAGTGGATCGCTTATTTGGATCAATCTTAGCGCTAGTTTTAGCGGACTTCTTTCCATTCTTAGCGCCTTTCTTTTTTTTATCTTTTAGACCGGGCGCAGTTGTTTGTGTTTGATTGGCTAGTTTTTTATTGTCCGATTTTTTCGTCTTCTCTTCCAATACTTTATCTAAAAAATCTGAGTCATCATCCTGTGCATAATTATTAAAGGTGATGGCTAAACTTACAAAAAAGATAAAAGCAAATCGAATGGTTTTTCTGATTAGAAATAGATTTTGCCTTTCTTTTTTAGGCATATTCGATTTTAATTTTGGAAGAGGAATTCTCATATTAAGGTTTTTTCTTTAAGATGGTGCTTGCGCTAAATGTAATGTTCGTATCTTTCGCTACATTCAAAACTACAGATTCGTTGTTGTCTTTAAACTCTACTACTTTCCCGTGAATTCCACTCGTGGTAATTACAGAATCGCCTTTTACTAATGCCGCTATCATTGCTTTTTTGTTTTTCTCTTCCTTTCTTTGTGGTTGGATCACAAGGAAATACATGATCACTAACATTATCGGAAACAAAATCAGGGCAGATAAAGAAGATTTTGTATCTGCACCTTCTTGCGCTAAAAATAAAAAAACTTGCATTGTTGCTATTAAATACATACTAAATTCCTTTTAAAATTTCAAAGATACTCTCAGGTATAACCACTTTCATTTTTCCTAAATGTCAGTCATTAATTTTTTAAATTCTGAAAGTATTCTAATACTTTTCCCGTTTTCAAATGAGCGAGGGCGTTTTGATAGCCTTCTTTAATATTCCCTGCTTTTCCCATCAAGAAAAGACCTGCGCCGGCATTTAAAGCCACCGCATGACTACCCGTAATTATTTCTCCAGAAAGAATTCTTTTAGAAAGACTCACTGTCTCTTCTTTTGTGTGGCAAAATATTTCATCATCTCTTAGGTTTTCTAGCCTAAGCGCATCGGAACTAAATAAATGCTCCGAAACTTCTCCATTCATATACAGCAAATACTTAGTATCCGCAAAAATGGAAAATTCGTCAAATCCATCTAGCGAATTACAGACAATAGCCGCTTGCGTTCCCAATCGAGTCAACACATGCATTACCTTTGGTAATAGATCAGGCGCATACACTCCAAGAATTTGAAATGGCGGACTAAAAGGATTACTCATCGGTCCTAAAATATTGAACACAGTTCTAAAACCCAATTGTTTACGAGTCTCTACAGCAAATTTCATAGAAGGATGCCAATGGGGAGCAAATAGAAATGTAAACCCTTTCTCAAGTAGTCTTTTTTCTGCCTCAGCATGAGTCACAGTAACATTGTATTCCAGTGCAGAAAGTAAATCACTCGATCCACAAAGTGAGGATACCGAACGATTGCCGTGCTTCGCAATTTTAATTCCCATAGATCCAAGAGTAAGAGCGGATAATGTTGATATGTTGATAGATCGCTTCTCATCGCCGCCTGTCCCACAGGTATCCAAATAATCAAAGTCAAATTTTCCATTTGCTTTAACACAGGACTCTCTCATTGCGCGAACAAATCCAACTAATTCATCTGCACTCTCTACTCTCATTCGAATAGAAGTCAAGAAAGAAGAAAGTAATATATCACTTACCTCCCCTTTCATAATTGAAATCATAAAAAAATAAGCTTCCTCTTCCGTAAGAGATTTTCCAGCAACAGATTTTTGGAGTAACGAGTTGAGATTCAATTTTTTCTCCTGATTAGTTTTAAAATAGTGAATGGATTTAAAAGTTCATAATTTGTAAATATATAGCGAACACCGGATAATACGGTTACGAAAGTTGTAATCAACATCACATAATACGGCAAGAAAGTAGCGGCGGAATCTAACCAATTAAAATTATGCATGGTAAACTCTTGTGGCGTTTTCATAAACGTTGAATAATTCTCGTAAGCAATTTGATAGCCGGATTTACCAACGAGTTGCCCCTGCTCATACATCTCATTGATTGCATTTCGTTGTTTGGTAGATACAGCCATAAACAACACGAGGATAACAAAGATTGCCCCCATTTGGAAAGCTGTCTTTATTTTTCCCATCATAGTAGTATGAAGAGAAGTGCCTGACCGAATCGCAAGCCATCGAAGAGAAGTAATCAACATATCTCGAAAGATAATGAGTAAAACCATCCATAGTTCAATTTGCTCATCGAGTAAAATAAAAGTAAGAAAGGAGCTAACAACGAGTATCTTGTCCGCTAGAGGATCAAGAAATTTTCCAAACTCAGTTTCCTGCTTCCACTTGCGAGCCAGATATCCATCAATCAAATCAGTAAAAGAAGCGAGCACAAAAATAATAAGTGCATACAGTCTAAAAAAAAAATCGTCTTGAAATAAAAAATAAATAAAGAAAGGCACAAGTAAAACTCGAAGAACAGTCAATGCATTCGGTAAATTAAAATTAGCCTTAAACATAATTAAGATTCCCAGGTTCCGTCCATATCATATTCAGAAAAAGAATTAATCTTCACTCTTCCAATTTGTCCTACTTGCAAACTTGTAGTCGGAACGTAAACTGTCTCGTCTATTTCAGGAGCATCTTGGAATCGTCTCACTTCTGCAATTCCATTTTCAATGCTATCAACAATCGCGGGATATACTTTTCCAATTCTAGAAAGATGAATGTCTTTTAGAACTTTTAGATGTGCATTTCGAACTAAGTTCACTCTGCGAGCTGCTTCTTTTTTATTTACATCCATTTTTAACTCACCTGCTTTGGTTCCCTCCTGCGGAGAAAAAGCAAAGAGTGCAAGCTTTTCTGGTTTCACTTCTTCGATGAATCGCAATACTTCATCTACATCAGCAGCGGTTTCTCCCGGATAGCCCATGATAAGGGAGGTTCTAATTTCCAAATCTTTTACCTGACGAGCTTTACCAAATAAATCTCTAAAGAAAGAATAAGAGCCAGTGCGATTCATAGACTTTAATACTCTTTCGGAAACATGTTGAATAGGTGATTCTAAATAGGGTGCAATCTTTGCATTTGTAGCAAAAAGATCTATGAGCTTTTCTGTTTTTTTATCGGGGTAAAGATAGAGTAACCGCAATATCTCTAAGCCATCAATTTCGGTAATTCTATTTAATAAATCTTTTAATTTGTCCGTATCTCTTCCATAAAAGACTGTGTCCTGAGATACAATGCAAATTTCTTTGGAGCCACGCTTAACAGCGAGTAAACTGTCTTCGTAGATTTTGTCTTCTGGCTGGTCTCTAAACTCACCGCGTAGTTTTGGTATTATACAAAAATGACAACCCCGATTACAACCATCAGATACTTTGATAAATGCATAAGGCTTTGGAGAATTAAAAGAAGAAATAAAGTTGTCGCGATCCAGTAAAGAGACATTTACATCGGCAAAGTTCACAAAGTCCTGAGGAAATTGCTCTTTTATAATTTTTCCCGCCTGACTGTATCTACCGGTTCCGAAAACTAAATCGACTTCCGGCATATCGCCCCTGATCTCTTTCGGATAACGTTCTGCGAAGCAACCAACAACGACTAGCTTCTGATCTGCTTGACGTTTTATTTTTCCAGCAGTTAGGATTGTATCGATTGTTTCTTCTGTTGCAGATTGAATAAATGTGCAGGTATTGATTAAGTGAAAATCGCTCTCTTCAGGAGTTTTCGAAGGTTTTAGCCCCTCTTCTAAGAGAGACTTTTCCATGTGCAAAGAATCTGCTGTGTTCTTAGGACATCCTAATGTAGTGATGTAAAAAGATTTTGTAACTGATTCTTTTTTTTCCTTTAAGCTAGACTTCAAGCTTATTCTCCGAGCTCTCTAATAATGAATTGCGTATTGTCATAAGGACTCGGAGCTTTTAAGAAAATCTTTTTAGCAAGTCTTCCCGGGCGCCCTAGTTTTACTTTTTCTTTGCCATTTTGAATCATATCTACAGCACCACCATCCCCTACTTTGATTTCAAGTCTATCACGTGCTTCGAGTTGTTTTGTTTCTCCAGAAGAGACTAATCCGCGTTCGCCGGTCTGTCCATCGATAATGAATTCTACATAACTAGAGCGAATAAAATAAAGTGTAACTTGAATCGGGACATCGCCTATTGGTTTGTTATTGCTATCCGGTTTTGCTTCTCCACTCAGACGAACAAGTATCTTCGCAGAACTGTCAGTAACCGCTTGCGTAACAATTTTGATTTCGCGACGAAGAGACGTTAGCTCCGGGTTGTTATAACTTAAAACTGATTCGGTTCCTACTTTAGAATCAAAAGTGTAAACTTTCTTTTCAGGGAAAATATTAAATCCAATGGTAGCAAAATTTTCTCCGTCTACTTTCTTAACCCCTTTTATAAAGATTTTACACTGTTGATTGTTTACACTGAATGTAAAGCCTTGCTCTGGGGTAAGGGTAAAGGGAACGCTAGAATTTTCTGGAACCGATTGAGAAATAAAAGAGATTTCTGGAATCGTAGAATGACTAGTCGGATTCGTAGTCTCTTTTGTTTCGGTTGTAGTAGATTCTGTAGTCGTAGAGGACGAATCGCTATTATCCCTTTCCGAAAAAAAAATTACAAGAAATACGGCAAGGCATACCCCTAAAATAATTCCTAGCGGTAAAAGCTTATTAGTCTTTAACTCAAGTGCAATCATTTTTACGGTTGGCTTGGTTAATTCTTCTAGTGGTTGTTGAGACTCTACTAATTGCTCGCCTCTATACAGATTTAACATTCCCGCTGTGTCCAATTTTAAATAATCGGAATAATTTTTCAAAAATCCAATCGTAAATGTTTCTGCCGGAAACTGCGCATAGTCTTCATTTTCCAGTGCAATTACAAATTTAATTGCAATATTTGTATCTCGAGAAACATCTTTAACAGAAAGATTTTTTTCTTCTCTTACTTCTCTTAGAATTTGTCCTACTCTTTTATTAGTGCTCACTTGCATCTCCAATCAGATATTTTATTGATTATCGCTTACTAAAGGATTGTTTACAATTTTAGAATTTCCGCTGATATGATAATTAAAAGTTCCGTCTTCCACTTCTGGATCTAGAACCATGTTTACAAACTCGATTGTGGTTTGTTTCCCACGAGAATCTGTTGCAATGGATTTTTTTACTAAATATGTTTCTGCATCTATATAAAGCAGCATATTCTCGAATCCGCCAATCTTCTCGCGTTGTTCAAGAGATAAAACAAAATACGACTTACCGTCATTATTCGCATTTCTAGGCTGCGAAATCGTATCAAATTTATAATGATACTTTCTAAAAAGTCGATTAAGACCAGCAGGGGAAGCAGACTGAAAGATTGGCTCGCCTGAGGTATTTTGCTTATTGATTTCTAAGTCCTGTTTGCCAACAGCGTTGATTTTTTTAATATAAATCCAGAGAGTCTTTCCATCGGAAACAATCAAATCCCCATCAGGCTCTGCAAATTCATAGCGAATTTTGCCAGGCGCCTTATAAGTCGCCTTGCCTTTCATGCTACTAGTCTTTTTGTTATTCACAGTCTGAATTTTAAAATCAGCTGTGTAAGATTTCATCTCGGCAAATTTCTTCTTCACATTCTTAACGACTTCCGAAGGTGAATTCCAATTATGAGCCTGCGATAAAAGAGAGTTGCTAGAAAAAAAAGCAAAGATAACGCAAAAAAGGAAAATCTTGCGCCAAGAAAGAGTCTTTCTCGGTAAAATCGGCTGAATTGTTAAAGTCAAGTGTTTCAAAGGGGAATTCCGAATCGCTAAAAACATAGTTTACCTATCAATAAAACAATACTTTAAAAGCTAAGTAAATTGTTAAGACAAATCTATTGGCAATTAGGAATTTTTGAAGGGTTAAAGATTACCGCTGATGGACATCGAAAGCTAAAACAGAAGGCTCCTGATTCAAGAAAATGCCCATCTTTGTTTATCCGTGGTATTCTTTTTTTCAATCATTCACTCAGGAAGAAAAAGTTTCTTAATTTCAGGAAAATTCTTCTCAGCTTCGGATTCGCCCTTATCTATAATTTCCTGAAAGAGGCTAAAGTCAAATAGGTTAAAATCTTCGAGGTGGAAGTGCAAAAACAAATCCATACGAGATACTTTCGCTTTTGTGATTTCTCTTCCCTCAAGCATACTAGCACGACCCATGATTTTTAGAATGGGCGGATACTTAATGTATTCCCACAAACTTCGAAAAAAAGATTTTCCCGAACTCGCTCTATCGTCTAGCAATAAGTAAAGACTTTTGTCCTTCAATGGAGAGACATTGACACTCAAAATTTTATCAGCACCTTTTTTTCGAATCAAATCATCAGGAACATTGTTCAAAACTCCTCCATCAGTTAAAAGTCTCTCGCCCATAAAGACCGGGGGGAAAACACCGGGTAGACTCATCGTGCAAAGAAGAGCTTCCCAAAAAGGACCTTTATCAAATACATATTCTTCGCCTGCATGAAGATCAATCGCGGATGTAACAAATGGAATCTTTGCATCTTCAATTCGTTCATCAGCAAAAATTTCTTTTAGCATTGCTTTCATCTTTCGACCTTTGTAAAAAGAAATCAAAGGAATCGTTGGATCAAAAGGAGTATCCAATCCACCAAAGTATTTTCGAACGAAAGATTCGATATTAGCCGCTGACTCACCGCGAGAATGAAGAGCGCCAATGACAGCACCCATAGAAGAGCCCGAAATAAAATCGACTTGGATTTTATTTCGTTCGAGGACTTTTAAAAGACCTACATGTGCCAAAGCCCTCGCCCCTCCTCCGCCTAACGTCAAACCGCGAGTTCGTCCCATGATAGAGCGAGCCATGAATTCTCTATTCGTAAATACTCTTTCCTTTTTATGCTCTCCTCGAAATGAGTTCGTTTTTTCTTGAAGAAAGCGAATCACTCTTCCTTCATAATTACGCAGAGAATTCTGTAAGTATTCGAATGTATTTGTTTTTTCAGACCATCCAGATTCGATACTCTTCTCGTAGAAAATAATGTAATCCGCTTGAATCATAATATTCTCAAATGATTTAATTTGATCTGCATGATTAAATTGAACATGTAAGACCGGGGCTTTAGAACGCAAATCACTGAGTTTGATTAATCTTTTCTCTTGGGTTAAATTTTTGAATTCCTCTGTGGAGATAATCTTTGTTTTCCCCGGAATCATTTCTTCACAGGCATAAGCAAATTTTTTTACCTCTTCTTGAAATCCATTTCCAATTCCCATTTGCACATGAGCGATGAGTCTTCTCGGCATAAGGGCTCGCTTAGGTATAATGAGATTATCCCTAAATCGTTCGGAGACAAAGGAGATTAAATTTTTAGACAAAGCAATATCATTTTCTGCGAGTTCTAAGAAAAGTTTTCCATTAATTTCATATAAAAGACAATCCATAGATGCTGATGCAGTGCTTGAATGCTGCATTCTTGTAATCACGCTAACTTCCCCCAAAACTTCTTCCGGTCCCAAGTAAATAGACTTAGTGTTATTCACTCGGACTAATACTTCGCCGTATCGAATGATGAATAGACTGTCTGAAATTTCTCCGGTTAAATATATTATATCCTTATTATGAACTTTCTTCTCAACTAAGCCAGTCGCTATTTTTTGCAAAGTGCTAAGCCTTACACCCTGAAACAGTTTCAGTCTTTTCAGAAATCGAACCCTATAATCTAAAATATTTTTTTTCATGATGATAGATTTTACCCTGTATTTATTTGATTATCAAGTAAATAATAAATTTACTTGATAATCTTTTCTTAAAACCGAAACCTATTAGGAACATTTTTTCTTTCCTTAACTTTTTTTAATTGATTGTTTATTTCTATATATTATTTAATCCCTAGTGAATTCAGAAACATTAAAGAAAAACCTCCTTGAGGGTATACAGATTACAATCACATTGCACTCTCTTGATGATATTACTCAAAAGCTTATTTATTCGACTGTTCTCGAAATTTTAACCTTTTACAATCGAGAAGGACTTTTCACGGCTATCTACACTGCTCTCTTTGAATCCACCATGAATGCAGTGAAAGCAAATGCAAAAAAAGCTTTCTTCCAAGAAAAAGGAATGCCGATCTATGATGAGTTCGATTATCGAAGCGGCACTAAACTATTCAAAAAACAAGTGAATAACAATAATTTACCTGTCTATTGTCAATTAGCTAAGAAACAGGGACTTGATATTACGATTAACTTTTTTCATTCCTTCGACGGAGTTAAGATTGAATTATTAAATAACAGTCAACTTTACAAAGAAGAAGAAAACCGAATCCGCGCAAAGCTTGCTCTCGGGCAAAAATACATGAGCATAGTAGAATTTCATCAAGATAATTCAGATACCTCAGAAGGAGAAGGTCTTGGGCTAGTCGTGAGTATCCTCATGTTAAAAGAAGCAGGAATTCCGACAGGTGATTTTCGTATCGGATGTAAAAACGGTATTACCCGCACTCGCATTGAAATTCCCTTCACTTCCAAATATTTAAGCGAAAGACAAAAGTATAAATTAGAATTAGAAAGAGGGAGTTTTTAGATTATCTCAAAATCTCTCTAGGTTTAGAGCCAATCTGAGGACCAACATATCCCCTCTCTTCCATCAGTTCCATAAGACGGGCTGCTTTATTATAACCAATTCGAAGTCGTCGTTGCAGATAACTAGCACTAGCCTTTCGATCTGTTTTAACAATCATCCAGGCTTCATCGAAGGAAGCTTCATCTTCTTCTGATGATTCTTCCTGGAAAGATTCTTCATCTAAGTTGATATCAACAAAATCAGGATCAGCATATTTACGAGACTCAATTACGATTTGTTCAATTTCATCTTCCGAAACATAAGGCGCCTGGATTCTTTGTAGATCAGGAGAAGTCGGGGACTTATACAAGAAGTCCCCCTTACCAAGAAGTGCATCTGCTCCACTGTAATCTAAAATAATTTTCGAGTCAGTCTTTTGTGCTACGTGAAATGCCATACGCGCCGGGCAGTTAGCCTTGATTAGCCCCGTGATAACATCTACCGATGGACGTTGCGTTGCCATTACAAGGTGAATTCCCACTGCTCTAGACTTCTGGCTAATACGTGTTATGTAGTCTTCCAATTCTTTTCCGGATACCATCATTAAGTCAGAAAGCTCATCTATAAAAATCACAATATAAGGCATATGATGATAACGCCCTTTAGAAAACTTCAATGAATTGGCAACTTTTTCGTTATATGTTTTTAAATCTCTACATTTCAATTCAGAAACTAAATTGTATCGAACTTCCATTTCTTGCACAGCCCAGGAAAGTGCTTTCGTTGCCTTACGCGGATCTGTAATCACCGGCATGAGTAGATGCGGTATATCCTCATATAACGCTAACTCTACCATCTTGGGATCAATCATAACAAAGCGAACATCTTCTGGTGACTTCGTAAAAATAAGAGAACAAATCATTGAGTTCATGGAAACAGATTTTCCAGAACCAGTCGTTCCTGCGACTAGCAAATGAGGAAGCTTATTTAAATCAATAGATACGCTGTCTCCCGTTATACTATCTTTACCTATAACGATGTTTAAATCACGAGTAGCGTTTAACGCGCTGTATTCCTTAAGCATATCGCCGAGAAACACATCGTCTCTATGTTTATTCGGAACTTCAATACCGATGGTAGACTTACCTGGAATTGGAGCAACCATACGAATACTCTTAACAGCTAAGTTTAATTTTAATTCGTCGGTAAGAGACGTTATGCGCCCTAGCTTAACACCCTGCGGTGGAGTTAATTCATAGCGGGTAATGATTGGTCCGCGCTGATAGGAGACGACCTTTGAATCATATCCATATTGCTTGATAATTTCTTGAATATGAAGACCAAGCTTTTCTGCTTCTAGTTTAAAAAGAGGATCTGATTTTTTCTCGGCTTTCTTTGATAGAATTCTATGCGATAAATAATATTCCGTATTTCGTTTTGGAACAATATCGGGAACGGTGGATTGTTTACGAATTGGTTTTGGTTTAGAGTTAGGAGATTCAACTTTATTACCAAAGAGATCTACTTCTTCGGTTTGTATACTTATATCCTGCAAATCATCGGCTAACACTTCTTCTTCGTCAGACATGAGTCCCGGTAAGGAATCAAGCTCATCTGAATTAGAAACGATAGCAGTAATCGGCTCGGCATCCATTACCTCATCTTGAAAATCATTTGGATCAACAACTCTACGCTCTGCACTTGTTGAAATAAATGCTTGCAGGTTATTCGCTGTTATCTCCTCTTCTAAAGGATTTGACTGAGTAATTTTACTTATGATTTGCGTTGGAGTCGATCTAAACTTTGGAACCGGATCCACTTTGATTTCTTCTTTATAAATTGGTTGTGGAACTCTTGGCTTTTGCGTTGTAATTACAGACTTGTATTCAAATTTTTCAATGATTTCAGGCTTAGAAGGTCTTATTGTAGGAGAATTTTTTATCTCTCGAATGGAAGGCTCTTCATTGGTAATCTCTTCTTCCAATTCACTGATAGGAGCTTCCATTTCTTCGTCCAATCCCTGCTCTCTTCTTCTTACTTCAAACCAGGGAATTTGTCCCGAGAGTTCTTCTTCTACTTCCTCTTCTTCTTTTTTGCGAACTAAACTAACATAAGAATCTAGCTTTTCTTTGATTGGGTATTTTACTAGAAACTCATTCCACTTCTTGAGCACATACTCTTTGTTTAACTCTCTGGGAGACTCTTTAAAAATAATCAAGGCTCCGTAAAGAAATATGACTACATTCAAAATAATTCTTCCCGACTGCCCGAAAACATATTCCATCGCAGTTGAAAATTTAAGACCAACGTAACCACCGCCGTCTTTGAGACTTGCGATATTTGTTTCAAATATACTACAAAAAATGGAAAATGCTAAAAGTATAATTGGAACGGATAATAGCAAATTACCCATATCTGGCTCTTTCTTTTGAAAACTCAATAGTCCAAAAATAAAACTTAATACACCTAACATATAGGCAGCGCGCCCAAATAAATAAAAAGCGATGTAGCCAAAATAATGTCCGAGTCTTCCAAATAGATTTGCAGACTGAGCCACATCTACATCTTGAAATGAAAGTAGCGAAAAAAAGCAAAATATACTAAAAAACAAAAATCCATAAGGACTAAACGCCCTCGTCTTTGGACTTAAATCCATTTTTTTCTTAGAAGTTGATGGTGGTTTGATGCCAGACATAGTTTTACTCCTTTAATATCGGCAACCTGAGAAAATTGAGACAGTTTTTTCCCAATAAATCGAGCCAACGATGGAAGATTACCAGGAATGCACACGAATAGATTAAAGTATCTCTCGCTAATGCTTTGGAAGTGCTGTTTGCAACATATAGACACTATGGTTTTCACAAAGCACACAAAGTGGATGCTCTCTTGGTGTTCTTTGAGTTTTATTTTTTTGACAAGGAAATTAAGATTAAAAAAATGAATTAAATGCTAATTATCAGTAACCAATCCATTTCACCAGCTTTAGATTAATAAGTTTTCTAAACTTCAATGCCTATTCTTCTAATTCTACTATTTCTAGTTTCTTGTAATAAAACAGCACTACCCCTATTTCCTAAAGGCGTTTCTTCCATCACAACAGGCTGGGAAGGCAAACGTAGTTTATCTGCAGAGGAATGTAAAAAATGCCATAGCGAAACACATTCCCAATGGAAAGATGGAATGCATGGCAAAGCATGGATAGATCCCCTATTCCAAAATGCGTTTAGAATTGAACCACAGGAGTGGTGTGTCAATTGCCACGCTCCCCTTTCAGAACAGAAAAGAGAATTTCTAGACAAAGATAATTCAGATAAATCCTTATTAGCCGAAGGAATTAATTGCGTAGCCTGTCATGTTCGAAATGGAAAAGTATTGGGCTCTAAGAATTTCAAAGATGAATACCATGAAGTCATCCAGTTCGAATATCTTTCCTCCTCTGAATTTTGCGAAAACTGTCATCAGTTCAATTTTCCCCGTTTTCAAAAGGATAAGATTCATTATTCGACTGAGCCGATGCAAAATACATTTACAGAATGGAAAAGCTCAGGAATTACTCGCACCTGTCAGGATTGTCATTACGATGGACATAAGCTTCTAGGAAATCATAACCCGGAAAGACTAAGAAAAGATTTTTCCGAAATAGACTATGAATTTTCGGAAAAAGGGCTACTTCATATTAGCCTGAAACTGAATAAGAACCGCGCTCATATTCTTCCTACAGGAGATTTGTTTCATTCGATTCAATTGGAAATCGCAACGGACCCTAATTACAAGCATATGCACTATCGCAAGAAATGGGCACGGACTTACGGCATTGGAAACATTGGCGGAAATACATTCTGGAATCGCACACTCATCCGCAATACAGGCATTAGCCCCGATGAGGATAATATCTCATTAACAATTGATGCACCTACTTCAAAAAAAAATCTCTATGCTAGGTTAGTCTATTATTTTCATGACGAAGAACTCGGTGGAAGAAATGATTTGTCATTAGAACAGAAAATGTTTGTTATTCGAGAGAAGATTTTAAAGATTACCGCAGATTACCACAGATGAACACAGATGGATTTATAATCTTAAGCCATTTTCAAAAATAACAGGAACAAGGAATAACAATGGAAAATGTAAAAATAGATCCGATGTGGTATGTCTTAATTGTAGGATATTTTATTCTCAATTTTTTTATTAAATATTTTATAGGTAAATACAAAGAAGAAAGAGCCGCTACAAATAAGGAAAATCCGCAAAGTGCAAAACCTCCACAAGGTGGTGGCGACAAGAAGCCAGCCCAAGGTGGCGGAGATAAAAAACCAGCACAAGGAGGTGGCGATAAAAAAGGAGGTCCACCACCACCACCGAAAAAATAAGTAAAATAATACAATATACTTATTTACGCCAAATTTCTATTACCCTACTCTAATTTCAAATCTTCTAATGTTTTGGGAACAAAGTTTGGATCGCATTGTTTGGGCTCATTAGAATTTTTTGTTAGATTATAAGAAACGTCTTCGTCTTTTTTTTCTCCGAAGATGTTTCGAACCTTGTCCTTTGTAAAAACAACAGAGTCTTGATTTGATATGGACTTACATGGACTAAACTTTGGAGTACCTGATAATCCTGTGATGTATTCTTCCGGTCTCCGACCTTTGCCATCAAACTCTTTGCTACGCTCGGCGTGACTCAGTTCAATAATATTTGGACCACATCCTTTTTCGAAATTAATAACTAAGTCTCCCTTTTCCATTTTCCATTTTCCGATTGAATACATTAACGAAACATTTTCTTCGGCACCATATCTATAAGCTCCACTACCTCCCTGACCAGACCATGGAGGATCAAATGGAGCAATGGCGACACCACTATCACAAAGTATATAATCTTTTCCACCACGAGGAACATATCCGATACTAAGCTTACCGACCAAATCGCTTTGAGAGTATTCTTTTGGATTCAAAAGTTTTTGAATCTTAGTTTCCCACTCTGGGTCTTTGCGTAGATTTTCCATATCAGGGTCTTTTTCAATGTAGGCTATTGCGTTGTAGCCTCTATCGATTGCTTTCGCCAAATACTCATAAGCCTCATTTACTTGATTCAATCGACTATGAGAACAAGCAGTATTATAAAGAGCCAATTCAGGGCGAGGTGTGCTTAGGTATAAGGCAACATCATAAGCAAGAATTGAATCTTCTAAGCGATTGATATTAGAAAGAGAATTTCCATAATTATAATAAGTTTCACCAAGCGGATAAGAGTCAATTGACTTTTCATAAAGCTCGACTGCTTCTTTGTCCTTCTTGGCTTTGTATAAAACAAATGCCTGCGAGTTAAGCTTTTTGGCTTCTGCAAGTCTTTTCTCATGTTCAGCGGCATATTCTAATTTGGCGTTCCAATAATTAACCCATTGTTTGGAAAAATAATTTTTAGTAGGTTCGGCTACTATTTTAGAATTCTCTTCCTTCTTGCAAAATGTAAAAGCTAATAAGACAACTAACGTTAAAAAAGAAGTTTTTTTCATTTTTAAATCTACTCCTGTATAAACTTGCCTTCCAAAAAAGACAAATATTCTTTTAATGTCAATGTATTAAAGAAAATAAATTGAAAGAACCGATTCAATCTACCTTTTTAAATTAAGCCTTTCCGGTTGAACCAAATCCGCCTGCTCCGCGCTCGGTATTGAGAGAAATCTCGGTCACCAATTTCCATTCTATATCCATTGAGCGGCTAACAAGCATTTGCGCGATACGAAGTCCATTGGTAATGGCAAAGGGAGATTGACTCAGATTTAATAAGGGAACAAAAACCTGTCCCCGGTAATCAGAATCAATAGTGCCGGGAGAATTTGGAATTAGAATATTTTCCTTGGAAGAAAAACCAGAACGTGGACGAATTTCTACAAAATAACCATTAGGAATTTCCAAACAAAAACCTGTCGGAATTAAAACCGTCTCTCCAACCGGCAAAATAATATTAGCCTTTGGACAATAAGCCGCAATATCCATCGCCGCCGCACCCGTTGTTTTTTTCTCTGGGAGCTTTACATCGGGATAAAATTTTTGTATTTTGATTTGAATATTATTCATTTAGGACTCCAATTGAATTTAAGTTTGACATAGTAAATTAAAAAGCCATTGCAACAGTCATTTCGAACTAGCGGCATCCGAGAATGCGCCGTGAGAAATCTACCTTAGTTCTTAATGAGAGAAAAACCATTTCTTTTTTTTGTCAGATAGACCTCTCACCGAAAAGCTAGTTCGAGGTGACAGGGGTAAATCTTCATATACTTCAATCACATCCTATATCTTAGTATGTATCTTCTTAATATCAGCTTTAGATATATTTCCAATTCCTGTAAAATGCATTTGATCTACGGCAAATATTTTTTGCACGAGTTCATTGATTTCATCGAGAGTAACTGAGAATAGCTCATCGAGTCTGTCCTGGTAACCGTAAAAATTTCCAAAGTAAAGTTCTTGCATAGCAATGTCTGTCATTCTATTTTCAGGAATTTCATATCCAATGGCGAGTCCGCCTTTTTGATTTCCTTTCGAAAATACAAGCTCGTCCTGGGTGAATCCATCTTTTTTCAAAAGACGAATTTCTTCTAAGATAGAATCAACAGCTAGTAAAAGCTTATCCTTAGAAGTCCCGCAGTTAATATTCATTATCCCCGTATCCAAGTAAGAAGAAGGAAAAGAGCTGATGCTATAACAGAGTCCTTTGTCCTCTCTAATTTTTTGAAATAAACGGGAAGACATTCCTCCACCGAAGATATTAGAAATAACATTGAGCCGAACAGCAGTTTTAAAATCGCGGGCAAAGCCTTCTGCCCCAAGTAGAAAGTTTACCTGCTCTAAATTTCTTTTGATAAAATGAACACTGAAAGATTTTTCTACAGGCTCATTCTTAAGTGCGGCTAATGGTCTGTCTACTCTCATACTAAAGAATTTTTCTGAAAGCTTTTGCACTTGGTCGTCAGGAAAATCTCCCGCAACGGATAATACCATTCTACCGGGGATATAATGCTTTTTATAATAAGCCTGGATTGATTCTGAAGTCGCAGCGGCTACTGATTCGCGGGAGCCAATGATATCTTGACCGAGAGGATGATTTTTAAAAATATTTTTAAAATATTGATCATACACATAATCATCGGGACTGTCTTCATAGCTTTTTAATTCTTCTAGGATTACATTCGATTCATTTTTAATATCTTCTTGTTTTAGAAGTGGATGAAAAACCATATCCGAAAGAATATCAAGTCCAAGTTCTAGCTCAGAGGAAGCAACTGTCACATAATAGTAAGTATACTCACGAGAAGTGACAGCATTAAAAAAGCCACCTACTCGCTCAATATCTTCTGCTTGTTTTTTGGCTGTTCTTTTGTCGGTGCCTTTGAAAAGCATATGCTCAAGAAAATGAGTGTAACCCTTTTCGGATTCATCTTCATATCTTGAGCCAATCTTTACCCAGAGCCCAATGGCAACGCTTGTCGCATTGGGCACAGGTTGAAATAAAACTGTTAGACCGTTAGAGAGTTTACTCTTATTTAGCCTTAAGTTCATTTATCAGGAGTGATGTTCCTGCTGCATTGCATCTTTGCGGGAAAGATCCATTTTCCCCTGTCTGTCTACACCTAGAACTTTTACACGAATGATTTCGCCTTCGGAGACTACATCTCTTACAGCGTTCACACGTTTAGAATCTAGTTTAGAAATATGGCAGAGACCTTCTTTACCGGGAAGAATTTCTACGAAAGCTCCGAAGTCAGTGATGCGTTTGACTTTACCCTCATAGATTTTTCCCACTTCCACTTCTGCGAACATACCTTCGATAATATCGAGAGCTTTCTTAGAAGACTCAGCGTCAGGACTAGAAATAGTAACTTTTCCATCGTCGTCAATGTTGATATCAGCTTTACTTTGTTCAATGATAGAGCGGATATTTTTTCCACCGGGACCGATAAGTTCTCCAATTCTATCTTTTGGAATCATCTTGATCGTAATACGAGGGGCGGTCTTAGATAGTTCAGCAGCCGACTGTGTAATGGATTTTTCCATTTCGTTTAGGATGTGAGTTCTACCGCGCTCTGCTTGTGCAATTGCTTTTTCCAAAACATCGAGGCCAACGCCTGTTATCTTCAAATCCATTTGGAAAGCAGTAATACCTTTACGAGTTCCTGCCAATTTAAAATCCATATCGCCAAAATGATCTTCAATACCAGCAATATCAGTTAGTATCGCAAACTCTTTATTAGGCGAAGTGATAAGTCCCATTGCAACACCAGAAACCGCTGCTTTAATAGGAACACCACCGGACATCATCGCAAGAGACCCACTACAAACAGATGCCATTGAGCTAGAACCATTTGATTCTAAGATTTCAGAGACAAGTCGTATAACGTATGGAAATTCTGTAAACTTAGGAAGAACAGCTTTTAAAGCTCGCTCTGCTAAATTTCCATGTCCAATTTCACGACGTCCAGGACTACCGGAACGTTTTACCTCTCCAACAGAGAATGCTGGAAAGTTATAATGCAGCATGAAGTTCTTTTCTTTTTGACCTTCGATTGTCTCATAACGCTGATTATCCGCAACAGTTCCAAGAGTTACTACTCCTAGAGATTGAGTTTGACCGCGTGTAAATACGGCAGAACCGTGAGCACCGGGTAATACGTTTAATTCGCAAGAGATGTCTCTGACTTCTTCTAATTTTCTTCCATCAGCTCGTAAGCCTTCTTTGAAAATTAAATCACGAACGACTTCTGCTTCTACTTCGTGAAGGAAATTTTTAACTTCTTTTAATTCTAAATCAGTTAGATTTTGTTCTTTGAAGTAAGCAACGGTTTCTGCGTTTGCATCAGAAATTCCTTTTGATCTTGCTTGCTTATCCGAATTGCGATTAGCAGTAGAGATTTTTTCAATAGAATAATCTCTTACTTTTTTAAATAGAGCTTCGTCTTTTACTTTGAGCTTGATTTCTTTTTTTGGATTATTTACAATCTTCGCAAATTCAGATTGAAAGGTAACATTTGCTTTGATGTATTCATGTGCAAATTTTAAAGCATCTAGTAAGTCGTGGTTACTTAGTTCTTTGCATTCGCCTTCAATCATTACGATTGAGTCAATGGTTCCAGCAACGATAATGTCCATATCTGATTTCGCAATCTGGTCATTCTCAGGGTTATATATCAATTTGCCGTCAATTCTTCCTACACGCACACCAGCTAAAGGTCCGTGAAATGGAATATTAGAAACCATTAACGCTGCACTAGCCGCATTAATCGCATGACCTTGTGTAGAAATATTTTTATCAGCTGAGAGGACAGTTACGATTAGCTGCACTTCACAGAAGTAACCTTCTGGAAACATAGGACGAATCGGTCTGTCTATGATGCGAGAGAGTAATACTTCGTATTCGGAAGGTTTGCTTTCTCGCTTGATGTATCCGCCAGGAATTCTTCCAACAGAATACATCTTTTCAGTGTATTCACAAGTGAGAGGGAAAAAATCCTGTCCTTCTTTAGATTCGTCAACCGCGCATACAGTTGCAAGCATAACAAGGTTGCCGACTCTGTAGACTACACTACCATCGGCTTGTTTCGCCCAATTGCCAGACTCAATGGATATAGCTTCCCTATCGAAATTTAGATTGTGTTTATATGTCATAGTAGATCCTGAATTACTTTCTTAATCCAAGTCTCTTGATAAGATTTCTATATCTTTCAAGATTTTTAGATTTTAAGTAGTCCAGCATCTTCTTTCTCTGGCTAACAAGTCTTAAGAGACCTCTACGAGAGAGATGGTCTTTTTTGTGCGTTCCAAAATGAATGTTTAAATCATTGATTCGGCTGTTTAAAAGCGCGATTTGCACTTCAGGGGATCCAGTATCTCCAGCTTTTTGCTGGTAGTCAGTGATGATTGTTTTCTTAATTTCTGTTGTTATCATATTACGTTAGTATTCTTCTATTTTAGACCAAGTTATTTAGGTGCGACTATTGATAAACTAATTTTCATCAGGATTGTAAAAAACTTTCAAGTAGCGATAAGGCAAATGGGATTTCTTATCAACGGTGCTGCACCATGCGAGGAGATTGCCGGAGTTGTCTCTGAGTAAGAAATCCCCTTCTAATCCTTTCCGGTCAACGTATCCACCGTGTCGAACTGATTTAGTTTCTTTTTCATTTAAATCAATCCAGGGAAATAATATCAATTCTTCTAACTTGGAAAATTTACAGTCCGGTAAGAGAACTTCCTCTACGGATAGAGCATGATCGAGTGAAATTTTTCCAATAGAAGTGCGAACTAGGCTTTCCATATACATGGGAAAGGAAAGAGCTTCGCCTAAATCTATGACAATTTTTCGAATATAAGTCCCAGAGCTAACTCTAAGTTTCATTTCAAATCCAAATTCGGTTAAATTTTGGGATTGGAATTCATAGATTTTCATCTTGCGACTAACGGATTCAAATTCTATTCCACCGCGAAAAAGAGAAGATTGTCGCATCCCACCTACTTTCAAGGCAGATATTACAGGAGGAATTTGTGATGTAGTGTCTATGATTTTAGAAATTTCTTCTTCAATACGAGTAATATTGTCTGAGAAAAATGCTTTTATCTCTTCGGGAGTTCTTTCGTCAATTGTGTTTCCGTCACGATCACCGGAGTCTGTGCTTTTCCCAAAACGAACTTTCGCAAAATAACCCTTATCCTCTTCTAAAAACACACTCGAAAAGGAAGTATAATCTCCAAATGGTAAAATGAGTAATCCTTCAGCGGCTTTATCTAAAGTGCCCGTGTGCCCGATCTTGATAGGCTTTTTATGCTTTTTGATTTTTAAAACCAGGTCAGAGGAAGTAATTCCTGCCGGTTTTAAAATTAGAAAAAATCCTGAATTAATCCTTTGATTCCTCTTCTACTTGAGGCAAGTCGTTGTTATTCAGCAATTCCTTATTTTCAGGGGGCAAATCTTCCTTATGCACTAAACCTTCTGTCTCAGCCTGGTAATTTCGAATTGGAGGTAGGTTATCTATGAAGTCATTCACTTCGAGGGACTTGATATAATCATCATCCCATAAAAAAGTAATCTTTGGTGTTAAACGAAGCTGTAAGTCTTTAGCAATGATATGCTGAAAAAAACCCTTAGCAGTGCGAAGTGCATTTAATAAAGACTTCTTGCCTTTCTCGTCTACGTAAGAGGTTACCCAGACTTTGACTGCCGCCATATCATTCGAAAGCTCTGCCCTATGAACGGAAACGATTCCAATTCTAGTATCTTTCATTTTACCAGAGACAATCAGTTTAGCGATTGACTTGATAATTTCCGATTCAATTTTTTTCTTACGCGTTTCGTTCATGATTTTTTTGCTTTAACGTTACCCAAGGGCGGGGCTTAAGCCCCGCCCTTGGGTAATTGTTTAGAGTTTTCTTGCGATTGAGTTGATCTCGTATACTTCGATTTCGTCGCCGACTACAAAGTCGTTGAATCCATCTACTAAGATACCGCATTCAAATCCTGTTAATACTTCGGAGACATCGTCTTTCACACGTTTGAGTGATTTTAACTTGCCGTCGAAGATAACAACGTTATCCCGCACAACTCGAATGAGGTTGTTCTTTTGAATCTTACCGGATGTAACCATACAACCAGCAATGTTTCCAACTTTAGAGATTTTGAATATATCTCTGATTTCAAGCTTACCAACGTTCTTCTCAACTTTTTCAGGTTCAAGAAGTCCTTCCATTGCAGCCTTGATTTCATTTACTACATCGTAAATGATACTGTAGTATTTAATCTGAACGCCTTCTTTATCGGCGAGCGCCAAAGTTCTTGGATTCGCACGAACATGGAAACCTACCACGAGAGCGTTAGACGCAGATGCAAGCATAACGTCAGTATCCACAATCGCACCAGTTCCAGCATGAATCACGTTTAGTTTCACATCACCGGTAGAGAGTTTCTCGAGAGACTCTTTGATTGCCTCAGCAGAACCACGAACGTCAGTCTTGATAATAATCTTGAGTTCTTTGAGTCCACCCTGAGAAATAATTTCGTTCATGTTGTCTAAAGTTACTTTGATAACTGTGGAAGCCTGTCCGATACGTTGGTATTCTTTTCTGTGTTGAGAAATATTTCTAGCTTCTTTCTCATCACGGATAACGTCAAACGGATCTCCTGCATCAGGCACGGCTTCAAGACCTGTCACAAGAACAGGAGAAGAAGGATCTGCAAATTGCATTTGATGACCATGATCGTTATACATAGCACGCACGCGACCGGAATGAACACCTGCTAAGAATGGATCTCCAATTCTTAGAGTTCCATTTTGAATAAGAACAGTAGCCACAGCGCCACGACCCGGATCTAGTTTTGCTTCGATGATAGTTCCCTTGGCAATTCTATTTGGATTTGCTTTTAAGGTTAACATCTCAGACTGAATGAGAATCATTTCGAGAAGTTTATCAATTCCGATATTTTCACGAGCAGAGATTTTACAAATGATAGTTTTACCACCCCACTCTTCTGGAAGTAAATCCAAGTTTGTGAGTTCTTGAAGCACTTTATCCACGTTAGCCGCAGGTAAATCAATTTTGTTAATAGCAACAATAATAGGAACATCGGCTGCCTTAGCGTGATTCACCGCTTCTACGGTTTGCGGCTTAACACCGTCATCCGCAGCAACAACTAACACTACAATATCAGTAATCGAAGCACCACGAGCCCGCATAGAGGTAAATGCTTCGTGACCTGGAGTATCTAAGAAAGTAATCACACCGCGAGGAGTTGCCACTTGGTAAGCACCAATGTGCTGTGTAATTCCACCGGATTCTGTATCAATGACAGCACTCTTACGAATGGTATCGAGTAACTTTGTTTTACCGTGATCGACGTGACCCATGATAGTAACAACAGGCGGACGATTGATATAATCCTCTGGAGAATCTTTTTCTTCCTGGATGACTGTTTCTTCATATAAAGAAACAATCTTAACTGCACAACCATACTCGTCTGCGAGTAGAATAGCTGTATCGCTATCAATTACGTTATTGATTGTAACCATCATACCCATTTTCATGAGCTTAGCGATTACATCCCCTGGTTTTAGGTTTAATTTTTTAGCAAGCTCACCAACTTGAACATTTTCCATAATGGAAATTTCTTTTGGGACGGTAGTTCCTGACATTGGAATACCTTGTTGCTTTTTATACATTTGCTTAAAGAATTTGCTATTCTCTTGAGAGCGGTCATTCGCTTTGTCACGATTTCTATCGAATGTGCTACCTGGAATATTTCTTTTGCGACTAGCAGATATTCCTGAAGTTGCTGCATCTTTTGTGATATCTAAAGAACTTTGCCCAAATCCGCCCTGTCCACTTCCACCACTTCCCTGTCCCGGTCTTGGAGGATAAGGACGATTGCCCCCACTACCTTGTTGTCCTGGTCCACCGGGTCTCGGAGGATACGGTCTTGGAGGATAAGGACGATTGCCCCCACCACCTTGCTGTCCCTGTCCACCGGGTCTTGGAGGATAAGGGCGATTGCCCCCACCACCTTGTGAAGAGTCACGATTTGTCTGTTGACCCCCGACTGGTTTTTGTGGTCTGGAAACGATTGGGTTTCTATCGCCTGTTCTTACTGGATAAACGGGATTAACAGACTGTCTCTGATTGCCCTGGTTACCTTGATTAGAACCTTGATTAAAATTTTGCTGCTGATTTTGATGATAAGAAGGTTGTTTCTTCTGTTCATGATGAGTCGTTTGAGTGGAATGAGATTCGGTGTGCTCTTTTTCTTTCTCTTTCTCTTTTTCCTTATTAACAGACTCAGGAACATTTCTATTTACAATGATTCTGGCATTTGATTCATCGGTGGGTCGAACAAATGGCTTTGGAGCAAGTTGCTGCCTTTCATTTTCTTCTTTTACTAGAACGTCCAAATCCTTCTTAGGTTTTGGCGAAGCCGATACGTTCGATGTAGTTGTATCAGCAATAGGAGAAGGTTTTCTCTTAATCACAATTTTTTTGTGAGAAGAATCTTGTCCTTGCAGAAGCTTATCTTTGATTGATTTGTTATCTTTTTTTTCTTCCATAATTTCTTTGCCACTCATAAATAGAGTGCCAGCGGTTTAGCCTGCTTAGCCCTCCTCTACAAATTCTACTGACTCAGAAAGAAGTCTTAGAATTTGCTCCGAAGTTGTCAATCCAACACCCGGAATCTTGGCAAGATCTTCCGACTGCATTTCGATAAGTGTTTCTACATCATTTACTCCACCACTTTGTAAGAGACTAATTACACGAGAAGTTAAACCAGGAATTTCACTTAAAGGAGTTCCCTTTGAGTCGTCTTCCGATTCAACCGCTTTTGAATGGGTTGCTACATGATTATTAAATAGTTTATCCAATCTATCACGAGCTTCTGGAGAAGTCATGTCTTCGTTGTATTGCGAAACAGATTTGATATCAATTTTAAATTGGCAAAGCTGAACGGCTAATTTAACATTAGACCCACTAGAACCAATGGCAAGAGAAAGAGAATCGTCAGGAACAATAACCAAAGCTTCGCGGTTATCATGATCGACTCTTACTTCTACCGGCTTAGCAGGAGAAATTGCATTTGTAATAAATTCGGAAGGGTTGTCGGAGTATTGGATAATGTCGATTCGCTCATTGCCAAGTTCACGAACGATAGATTGAATTCGAACACCTTTCATACCAACACAAGCACCAACAGGATCAATATCGCTTCGTGTTCCGCGAACTACGATCTTAGTTCTTACTGACGGCAAACGAGCAATATCCACAATCTGGACAAGTCCATCATAGATTTCAGGAATTTCCATCTCAAATAATTTCTTAACAAAGTCACCGGAAGCACGGGAAAGTGTGATTACAAGACCGGTGTCTCTAAATTTATCTTTGCGAAGCTCTACACGGGAGATAATAGCTTTTAGTCTATCACCTGCTTTGTATTTTTCGCCGGGGTTTTGCTCTTTCTTGGGCATAACGCCTTCTACTTTACCAAGATCAATACTCATAGTGTCTTTGTTAATCCATCTCTGGAAATAACCATGAGTCAATTCCCCTTCTTTGACTTTGTATTCATTGAATAATAGCTCTCGCTCCATTTCTTTCAATTTTTGAAAGACCATCTGGCGAGCTTGATTAGAAACGATACGCGATAGTTCTATTGGTTTTTCTTTGAATTGGACTGTTCCACCAATTTCAGCATTTGCATCTATTGCTTTTGCCTTAGCAAGAGAAATTTCAAAAGGAGAATCACTAGTAGCTTCTACAACCTTCTTAGGAACTACAATGACAACTTCATTTTTTTCACTGAACTCAACATTTACATCTGCATCACTGCTTACTTCAAGACCTAACTTCTTTTTATAAGCTCCCACTAGAGAGTCTTTAATTATATTCAAGACAGAGTCTTTAGAAAGACCTTTGTCAGAACAAAATTGTTGAATTGCTTCAAATAGATTCGTTTCGTTGTTTACTTGTTTCGTTGCCATATTAAAATTTAATGTATAAATTACCTTTTAAAATATCGTTCTTATCCAAACTAATTTTTTCACCTAACAACCTTTTACTTTTATGGTTCAAAGGCTCTAGAGTTACAACAGTGCCGTCAAATGCTAAGATTTGAAAGACATTATTCACTTTCTTACCTTTTTCCAAATAAAAAATCTTCACAGGCACATTTAGAAACCTACCCAGATCTTCTGGTAGTCTAAGTTCCCTCTCTGCCCCTGCTGATGAAACCTGAATTGTATAATTTTCTTGCCCATGTGCAGTCTCAAGAAAATCGCCAAGTCGTCTTGAAACTTTTTCGCAGTCCGTTATAGAAACCGAACCCCTTGGGTCTTGGAGATTATCCAGATTAATCTCAATTAGAAAATGGTCATTGGCTGCTTGTACTTCTAAGGAATACAATTGAATTGGATGTTCAATTATAGTAGATAATACTTCCTTAATCTCAGACTCTGTTAATGCCAATAATAAACCTTTTCTCCAGACAACTTTTAACCTGATTCAAAAATAATGAACTAAGGCAGGTTAAAATTTCACATTAAAAAGGTAGGCTAGGCTGTAAAGTAAAAAATATTTTTGTTCAGTTTCCTTTTAGAATCCTCTCACTCCTCTCCGGTCTAGGAACGGTTTCTTCTCCGGTTCAAGTATAGGTTGCTAGGGCAATTTGACCCGCACAACCACCGAAGATATAAGCGGAGCTAGACCGGAGGTGAGTTATGGACGGGTAAAAGGATGGGTTTTCCTACCCCTTCTTACAACCGCGAGGGATAAGCCAGGAGGATTTGAGCTTTCTAGTGCGAGCGTCTCCTGTGACCGGGATTTTCATGCCGGTGATTTCTTCGATATTGGCGACTGTGGTGAGGTATTCGTCTAGATTCTTACGTTTTGCTTCCTGGCTATTGGGGATTATCCACGCGATTACTTCGTCTTTACCGCGGATGATTACTTTCCAGAATGCGTCGGGTGTTCTGACTCCATGGGATTCTACAAAATAATCGTCTTCTGTATTGTCTCCCCAAATCACACCGCCCAGGATAAGCAATTCATCAATATCGCGGTAACACTCTGTTATCTCCTCAGTCAATAGCCAGGCTCCTCGATTCATTCCCGCTGCTTGTGGTAGGATATTGGTCATATAATTGCTTTGTTTAATTGCGACAGCGGAGAAATCCATATGATTCGCAGGAACTTGGTGACCACGATCGTATTTTTTCCCATAGGTCTTTCCATTTTTTTGTTGGCAATCTTTCGGAACATCGGGGTCTAGTGTAAATTTTTCCTCGCGAGGTTCATTCCCATTATCTCTCTGTGCATTGTAGCGAAATTTTACCGCCGCTCTTTCTTTGCAATCGAGCCAAAGAGTAAAACCTTCGTAGTGTTTTTCGAGTAGCTGATCTTCTATTCCTTCAGTTTCGCTTTTAGGAGGCTCAACAGGAACGTTAGACGGAATCGAATTTGGAATTGGAACGGTTTTTCTTTGCGGCTCTGCACAGGCAGTAAGTAAAAAAGCGAGAAGAGAGAACGAAAGAAGAGTTTTCATTTTCATAGTTATTTCCAGTATTTATTGAATTATAGTAATGCTTTTACAACTTTTCATATTCAAAGTTTGTGATGTTACGTGTGTCGCGAGAAAATTCTACGCCGATTAAATAGATTTCTTTTTGATTTGGTAAAATGTATTTTTCGTAGTATTTTTTTTCTTTGATTTGCGCAAGGGCGGAGCCTGTTTGTGTTAGTTCGATGACTTTGAATTCTATCACATAAACTTTTCCAGCATAGAATACAGTCATATCCACTTGCCCGTTGTTTGTCACATCTTCTGTTCTTACATCAAGACCGATTGCAGTAAAATAGCAATAGAAAATAGATGCATAATACCCTTCGTAATTAGCAATTGTATTATTTCTATACCAATCATGTGGAATAGAAGCATAGAAGGAATAGAAAATATTCTTTAACTCTGCTAAATCATTTTTCTTTAGAGCTTCGTAAAAGGCAAATTTGATTTTGTTTGTTTTCTTCCCAATATTTGAAATAGAGCTTAGGATAATAGATGTTAAACTCATCTTGACTTCCATATTCGGAAATCCCAATGTATAAATAATTTCTTCTAAGACTCTTTCTTTTTTTACAATTGTTAAATAGCCAGTCTGAAAGAGTAACACTTCTAGCTCAATGCTATCTACATCAAAAGCTCCCATTTCTTCCTGAGTAACCTGAATATGCTCCATATTAATTGCATTGTATTGATTCTCTTTAATTAATTCGAGGAGAAAAGAGGGATTACCCGTTTCAAACCAGTAATTTTTAAATTCTTTACTGTCTAAATACAAAAGGATATCAAAAGGATTATAAACTTTATCTCCTAGAAAATTGTAACCATTGTACCATTGCTTCAAATCTTCTCTGTTTACATCTAAAAGCATTTCATCAAAGACAGATAATTCTTTTTCTGTATAGCCGCAGATTGTCGCATAACGTTCATCTAGAGTAATATCTTGAAGATTATTCAGTCCACTAAAAAGATTCACCTTCGAAAACTTGGAAACTCCTGTAATAAAAACAAATTTGATAAATGCATCGGCTCCCTTAATCACGGAGTAAATATTTCGAAGACCATCGCGCATCTCTCTTGCTACTTCTTTATTTGCAATATTATCTAGAATTGGTTTATCATATTCATCTACAAGGATCACCACTTTCTCGGAATATTTTTGTTCGAGTCCCATAATGAGTTCTCTAAATCTTCCAGAGATAGTTTCATTTTTTAATTCGATAGATTCTTTTTCGCAGTGCTCTCTGAGTATTTCACCAATCACAATATCTAAAATATTTTTGTCTCGAAGAACTCCACTACCGAAGTCGATACGAATCACGGGATATTTTTTATTCCAATTCCAGTTTTCTTCTAAATAGAGCCCTTTGAATAATTCTTTATTCCCTAAGAAAGCTTCCCTTAGAGTATCCAAAAAAAGACTCTTTCCAAACCTCCGTGGGCGAGACAGAAAATAGTATTTTCCAGCCTCCACAAGATTAGAGAGAACTTTTGTTTTATCTACATAATAGTATTTTTCCTGAATGATTTCGGAAAATGTCTGAATCCCGATTGGAAGTTTCTTCACAAGTTAAGAATTGATTTTTCGAGTCGTTTGTCAAGATGAAAAGATGTTTGACAACCAAAGTCGATTCTTCTTACTAATAATATTGTGAGTTTTATAGCTGTCATCCCCGAAATTTTCTATCGGGGATCTGTGTTACTTGATATTTATCAAACCAGTCGCAGTCAATAAATCGTTGGCAAAATCTTAACAACAACGCACTCTGATAATAAATAGATAACCAGTAAAATGTTTTCATTCAATAAATACCAAACTTCCCCGAATCAAAACCGTTGCCATTTTTTCACAAGAGATTCCCGATTAAAGATTTCGGGAATGACAATTCTGTTAATCCTACTTCTCACCAACTGTGTCCGATTCAAGATTGACAATCTAAAACCAACCCTACTCGGAAAAATTAAAATCGGCACCGACCTAACAGAAGTCGATGGACAAATAGTAAACAACGCATTGATTAACATTCCCTTTCGAATTCCAATCAACGCAAACAGACTATATATCACAGACTATAACAACTCCTATGTAAAAGTATACGGAAATGACGGAGACTTAGATTTTATCATTGGAAATGTGCCTTCTAAGAATAATTTAAAAATAAAAGTTCTAAATCAAAAACTGGGCAATATCGGGCTACTCGCTGTTAGCAGTGAAGATGATCTATTCATTCAAAATCGCATTTCGTCTAACGTGTCCGCGGGAGAGATTGCAAAAGAAAATAGCTTTGCAAAAAATTCAGGTTATTTCGACACAAAAGAAAAAGAAAGCATCGCCTCTTACCTACTCCATATGGATAGCAAAGGAAAAATGGTTTCTATCATCGGAGTCTCTGGAAAAAACTCAGAGCCGTTTCGCTATATTGAAAGTCTCTACGCCTTCGACAAAAACCGATTAGCCGTATATCACAAATTTGCAGAGCAGATGCAACTTAATTACTATGTAAACGATGAACTTGTAGGAACGATCAAAGAAGGAAATCTTTCCATCTTTACAGGACCTGATTCCGTAGACTACAAAATAAAACTAGACACTATCATTCCTCATAAAGACGGCGAATACGCGTTAGTCTCTTTTAGCTTCATTGGGAAAAAAGACTCTCGTTTTAAGTTTAGAAGAATTTATAAATATGCACTAAACGCAATCGAGCCTGAAGCTCTCTTAAAAGAATTGCAATACCCTTCCGAAATTCTTTTTTCTGTCAATACGAGCAAAGAATTTTTTATCTGGGAAACAGAGAACAAGGGAGAAAGCGTTAAACTACAAGTCCACGATAAAGATGGAAATCATATCAACAATAAACGCCTGCAATTTCCTTCTCCGCGGCTCAATTGGCGAGAGACTTATATGGATGAAAACGACAATGTATACTCTGTTAAGACAAGTGCCGGGTATTTGGAATTATACTCTTGGAATTAAAGGATAGATAAAATGGGAAGCGGATACCACTCAAGATCACCGGAAGAGCTAAGACAATACTTAGATAGCTTCAATCTAAAATCTAAAAAAAAGCCTTTGATGCAATATATCATCCTGGCGAACATCATCGGAATAATGTTTGTATTGTTTGTAATCTTTCAAGATCAAAATTTGAGCTCTACTTTTAAACCGTCCAATAAAATCCAGGTTGAAGAACTAGAAGCCTACTTTACTCGTTCCAACGAATCAAGCCCTGAATCAACTAGCTATTTTCTATTTGTAAAAAACACTACCACGGCGGATAACGCATTTCCGAAAGCAGATATGCGAGTTGTATTGACTCTTACAACAGAAGAAAAAGAAGAATGTCTACAAAAGAAATACGAATTGCCGATTAAAAAAATTACTCCCAAGAGCACAGAATTCTTTTCTCTATTAATCGAAGAAAAAGAAATGAAAAAGACAGCTACTTGCGATACATTCTTTCACCGCAAAAAGAAAAAAGCCTTCACAGAATTATTCACAAAAGGTAATAGCAAATTTACCCCTGATTTAAACCTAATCTACAAAGACCAAATTTATAGGATGAGTATACCCAATTGAAACTTAGATCAAAAAAACACCCCGGACAAACCTGGTTTGCAACACTCAGCATTTATTTCTTCGGCAGTATCCTGCTGCGTTTATTCTACAAGATAAAAGTAGAAGGCGGAGAGAATATCCCAAAGACAGGATCTTTAATTGTATTAGCCAAGCACCAGCGGCTAAATGATATTCCCCTCGGGTGCGCTGCCATCTACGCCAAGTCAAGAAGAAGGGCTTGGTGTATCATGAAAGATACGCTCAATATTCCTTATTTATTTGGTTATCTATTGAAGTGCGGTGGAATTCCAATTGATAGAAAAAATCCAGAGAAGACAAAAGAAAGCTTCACCTTTGCCAAACACGTATTACACCACGACCAAGTCATGTGTATTTTTCCAGAACAAACTTTCTTCCCATGGAAAATGGGAAAAGGAAAAGTGCCAGGCTTTAGAGTTTTAGCGGGTAAGCCTGAGAAGCCTCTGCAAATCATCTGTGTCGGTTTCGAATACGGTCACGAGAAATGGAGAACAAGCGTAACGATTCGCATCGGTAAAGTCGCCTACTTCACAAAAGACGATTCGCCAGAAGCCTACCTCCACGAAAAAATGAAAGAGCTTGCTGCACTTTCTAATTTGGAGTATACATTTCCAATGCAGACGGCTAAGGAAGAATAACCACACCCAAAACGTAGGGAACGGTTTCAAACCGTTCCGTTTAACGACAATGGATTACAAATAACAGGTAATAGAATTTATCCTCTTCAATGATGCTTTTTTTACGGGGGACTTTTTCAAAATGCTAAAAGAGTCTTTTTGTTCTTTTGATTTGTGCAAAGATTTACGGAACGGTTTCAAACCGTTCCCTACGGCGTTAATGGATTGGAAATAACGTAACAGGAAATACCCAGAACCTATGCAAGAGAGAAAACTAAATCGTCTTTCCGGTTACGATTATTCTGCCGCTGGAGCTTATTTTATCACAATATGTGTAAAGAATATGGTCTGCACATTTGGAGAAATTATTAAGGATTCAATGGAACTCAATGAACTTGGAAAAATTGTAAATCATACCTGGGTAGATTTACCAAATCATTATAAGAATATCGAGCTAAGTGAATTTGTTATTATGCCAAATCATGTGCATGGAATTATTCATATTATAGAAAACAAAATAACACCTGCTAAACCATTATCAGAAGTTATTCGTGGGTTTAAAACATTTTCCTCTCGAAGAATCAATGAAACAAATCCTAAAGAAAAATTCCAATGGCAAAAATCCTATTACGACCGAATCATAAGAAACGAAAGAGAATATTCTCTCATTCGAACATACATACTAAACAATCCCCGAAACTGGAACGATCAATTAATCCTTCCCACAACGTAGGGAACGGTTTGAAACCGTTCCGTTTAACGACAATGGATTACAAATAACGAGTAATTGGAATTATTCTCTTTAACGATTTTTATTTGAAAATGTAAGAAATGTCTTTTTATTATTTTTGGTTTGTGCAAAGATTTACGGAACGGTTTCAAACCGTTCCCTACGGGGGTCTTAACTCACCTTTAAGCCTCCTCACTCTACGTCCTCTTCAAAGGTAGATTTTTCAATCGGTTGGCTTTTTGGAATTTCCATTTTCCGTCCTTTTTTGCTTCTCAAGCTACTGTTTCTTTTCTTAATTGTTCGTGTGATTCTTATCACGTCTTAAAAAATTTTTCAGATTGGCGTTTTATTTCATTTATCTGCTGGTGTGTCGTTGTTCTCAATCTTATCTAGCTGGCGGGTTGAGGTATTCAGCTATACATCACCTAAGGGCACCCGACTATAAAATCAGCAAGTTCTGAAAAATTAAAACCAAGTCGAATACCAAGATACATTCCAATAGAAATTTCTACCGGCAAAATGATATAATCCCCTCGATTGTCTTCTTTAGGGTTAAATTCATAAATTAATGTGTATTGCTTACCGACTCCCGGATTTATATACATTTTCATATATACTGATTTAAATTTAGTTCTATTAGTAATTGTAATAGGTTCATGAAAATTAGTGTTTATTATTAAAAATGAATTGCCATATATGGAAATTTCCTTTCTCCCAAGCATTCCATTGCCAAACAAATTTTTATTTCACAGGGATGATTTTCTTTACTATAATCGAATTGATGTTTTTAGCTTTTAATCCACCCCCCCATTGCGCAGTTGTCAGCAATTGATCAATGGGCCCCATTCTACTCCAATATGAACTATATCCTTTAAATCATTGCCCCGATTGATAAAATAGTTTTGAAGACTGGCACAGTTTGAAAGAAAGAAGAAATTTAAAATCAGGAAGATAATTGAAATTATCCGCAGACGAAAAATATTCATCTAAAAACTCCATCTCGATCAGCTTCGAATAAAACGGATTTAGTAACCAGTTCGTAAGTATCTCTACTCAAAAAATAAAATGGTGTGACTGGAATTAAAAATAGATGAATAAATATTTTTTGCACAATCTGCCTTTTATACTCATGAACAAGCATTGTCTTATTATTCCTAAATTGAAAAGTAAGAGTAATATTATCCGTAGTATATGCCGGGAAAAAATAAAAAGTTACATAGGATAGCGAAGAAAAATCGTCTATTTCTACCTTATCTTCGATTTCGATACGTAGATTTATTTCTGCGACATCGAGACCTGTTTTCACTTCGCTAAATAAAAAACTTTCTTTCAAAGTTTTGGCAAATTTCTTTCTTAGTTTTTTCTCAGATCCAGGATACAAATCTCGAGCATCCCCATTATAAAAAAGTTTTTGCTTTATATTGACAAGAATGGACTTAGATGATCCTACATTATCAGTAAATTCTACGTCAGTAGGCTTCGGATTATAATTATGAAACACTACACATTTCACAAAAAGTAAATTCACAAATAGGAGTAAGAAGTATTTTTGTTTCATTTACTTACACGCTCTATTTTGTATTCATTGAGAATTTCAGTAACTAAATCTGTTCGAGTGTCCCCCAAATGTGGAATGGGCATACCATTTGAGTATCGAACTGTTTTTTCTTGCTCCAAGTTTTTCTGAATTCGGTAGAGTATTTTATTCTTTTCATTTGTCACTGTAAGAATACAATCATAATGGAAATACTCTTTTGCTTTCTTACTTCCTGCTTCTGGAAACCTATGCTCATGCGAATACTTTAAGAAATGAAATTGGAAACTTTCATATTTTTTCAAACTCGAATCCTTTTCAGTAAACAACAAAACTCGGTCGAAGAAATTTCCCTCTTCTAAAAAATCTCTAATATTCATTGTTAATTCATCTTCTATATCTTTTCGTTCCTCGCCTTCTAATACAGGAATAGTAGTTCGGTCAATAATAATTGTTTTTGCAATTTTCTTCTTTTGTTTTTCTGGAATTCTTAGATTGGAAGTAGGCGGCATCGAACGACAATTTAAAATTACGAATAATAAAAATGTCAGCGGTAGAGTGATTAATTTCATCCTTCCAATATCGCTAAAAAATTTTGGGAAGTCAATAGGTATTATCCGCCATTAGGGAGAATACCCATAAATCTAATTCATAGTTTTACTAATAAGCATCTTTATGAAGTTGTAAATCTGTGATATAGATAATTTTCTCATTTCAATCAACAGTAAAGAATAATCGAAATTTGCCGATGCAAAATTCAGACAAATCGAACTTCCTTGGATTTAATTTGCTTTCTCGTAGCCTTGGCATTCGAAGCGAATTCCTTATGACTTAGAATTTCTGTTATTTCTTCATCGCTTACAAAAGATTCTTCCAAAAGAAAACGCTCCATTGCATATTCTATGTAATTAGAAATACTTCTTTTGTTTGCTTTGGCAACCTTGCTTAGAGATTGGTAAAGACTCTTATCCATTCGTATAGATACTGTATGTGTCATGTATGCAAATGTAATCATTTGTATGTAAATGTCAAGTGCATTCTGGAATACCACCTTCTCGCAAAAATTACTTCCTTGATCACCGATGAAAGATACAATAGTTCTGAAATATTCACAACTTTTTATAAATCATCCATATCGTTCTTTTATCGGTGTAATCGGTGGTAATCAGTTTCTTATTAAGTTATGATGCAAGTCCAGACAGGCATCAATGGATATTGAAATATTTTAATTGAATGCCAATGCTGATATAATGAAATGACTCGAAGGATAAAAAATTGCAAGAAGACCATGATATAAAATCCATTTTCGCAAATAAGATTGGAAAGAAATGGAATGAGTTCGAATTCAGAAAAGAACAGATTGCAATGTCAGAAGCAGTCGAGATGGCATTTCAGACCACTGAGAATTTGCTTGTAGAAGCAGGAACAGGAGTTGGAAAGAGTCTTGCCTATCTATTACCCGCTGCTGTGTTTTCTTTGGAGAACGGGATACCCGTTGTTATCTCCACAGAGACAATCGCACTACAAAATCAGCTCATCGCTAAAGATGTTCCTTTGGTCTCTAAAATATTAGGAAAGAAAGTCATTGCAGAAGTAGCGTTAGGCGCAAACAATTATGTTTGCAAACGCAAATTGGGCAATGTAATATCGAGTGGAACGTTTCCTATCGAAATGACAGACCACTTAAAGCCATTTTACGAATGGGAAAGCGAAACTATATCAGGCATCAAGTCCGAATACGGCGGATTTGCCTCAAATGAATTCTGGTCACAGGTTACGCGGGACTCGGATAATTGTCTCGGTAGAAGATGTCCTAATTTTAACGAATCCTTTTATTTTTTAGAAAAAGAAAAATGGAATAAGGCAAATATACTCATCGTCAATCATTATCTATTAGCCGCTCACATTGCGGGAGACTTTAAATTACTACCTGATTTTTCCAATCTAATCATAGATGAGGCTCATAGCTTTCCCGATGTATTGGGAAAATCCTTTGGGCTTAAAGCAAGCTACGAAGATATTTCTAAGCTAATTAGTTTTGTAGGTGGAACCGAAAGAAGACAGGGATTAATTCATAAAATCCAGGACACAGCTTTACGAGAAAAATGCCTAGAAATAGTGGGTAATATCAATAAGTCGATCATTGTGTTTTTTAACAAGCTCTACTCTGAAGTTCCTATGTCGTTTAACGCTCAAAGAATTCAAAAGAAATTCACTTTAGATGATGGGGTCTTAGAAGGTCTACTTTATATTCTAGCGGATAAGCTTGATATTGTGAAGAAGTCCTACAACAAAGAATCAGATGATATGACCGACAAAGAAATGATTCTTGATTTGGAAATGTCTGTAAAAAAATTAAATGAGACAGGCGAAGTTCTAGAGCAGTTTAGAAACAACAAAGACAAGGAAATGGTTGTCTGGGTAGAGCCGCCCGAAGAAAGAAAAAAAGAGCAGTTCTTAAAAATCTTCATGCAACCGATGTATCCAGAAAAAATCATCGAAGAAAAACTACGTCCTAAATTAGAAAATATGATCTTGACTTCGGCTACTCTATCGAGTGGGAAAAAAGACTTTAAGTTTTTCAAAAGTAAAATTGGCAACTTAGAAGCAAACGAATTGATATTAGCCTCTCCCTTTGATTATGCAAAGAATTGTCTAATCTATCTTCCTAAAAATGTCCGTGACCCTGCAACTGAGCCCGACGAATACCACGATGATATTTCAAAGCTTATCCCTATGCTACTTGCTTTAACCGAGGGAAATGCATTTGTATTATTTACTTCTTTTAAATCTTTACAGACTGTCTACGATGCAATTGTGGATACTTCTGATTATCCCATCTTCTCTCAAAAAGAAATGGGAGCCGAAAAAGCAAAGGCAGAATTTCTAGCCACCGACAACTCGGTATTATTCGGAGTTTCTACTTTCTGGCAGGGCATTGATATCAAAGGTGAAAAACTCAAATCAGTCATCATAACCAAGCTTCCCTTCCAACCCCCGAACGAGCCTGTCCTTGAGGCACGCATGGAAGAAATCAAAAAGAAAAACGGAAATCCTTTTGGGGAAATGCAACTACCTCAAGCAATCCTCACACTTAAACAGGGCTTTGGTAGATTGATTCGGTCTAAGACAGATACGGGAATTGTATCGATTCTAGACCCACGACTGCAAACAAAAAATTACGGGAAACAAGTCTTAGACGCTCTACCTCCGGCTAAGCGCGTGTATTCTTTGAAAGAACTCAAGTTAGAATACAAGAAAATATAAGATAAATAGGGACTCGCTATTTTTAGTTGTGAGATTTAGAATAAAACAGAAAATTAATTGCAAAAAGTTATTTCCGAATTGTTATACCCTACATGGGCTCAAATAGAATTACAGTTCTAATCTTACTTATTTTCTCTTTCTGTTTAAAAGCAAAAAAGTCTCCTTTTGACGTAAGCTCACAAAGCGGCAGTGCAACAACCGCATTAGTCAGTGGAGTAAGAATTTCAACCGTTGCAAGTGGAACTAATTCCACTTCAACCACAACGCCCACAACAAACACTCCCACAACGGCCACAATTCCTGCTCCCCCGAGTAATCTTGCCTACACAGTAACAGCCCTTCAATCAAAGCTCATTCCCGGAAACACAACAGTCATTAGCCCCACTATCACAGGCACCGTTTCCTCTTGGACTATTTCTCCTTCTACTCTACCACCGGGAGTAACCTTCGATGCAACAACGGGGGTAATTACCTGTTCACCGCCAGTCGGAAGTGCTCCCTTTCCACTTACGAACTTTACAGTGACTGCCATTAATCCTGGCGGCAACACTACGTTTACCGTTCCTCTGCAAGTTTTGGGGACGGGGGAAAATGTTTGGACGGTGATTAGTGGGGTAAGTGGACAAGATGTGGGCGTAAATGCAGGAAGCTTAGTAGTAGATAATACTTCCATTAGCACAAGTCTTTTCCTATCCGGAAATGTAATGGGTAATATGGACGGAGTTACAAGTCCTGCTCCTGCAAATCAGGCTTTGTTTATTAGTAAGTATAGTTTGGATGGAACTCGATCATGGACTCAAATGTTAGGAGTTGCAGGTGCGGACACGATTCCGCAAGGAACTAGAATGGATGCTAGTGGCAATGTTTATTTATCAGGCTATACACAGGGTAATCTAGATGGAAATACTCTCGTAGGCTCTGCAAATTTATTTGTGAGTAAATACAATACAAATGGCACAAAGCAATGGACTAAGCTAAGAGGAAATGCATCTACGTTTGGCAATGCAATAGCTGTTGATGGATCAGCAAACTCTTATGTAACGGGTTATAAGAATGGATCTAGTCTAGATTCATTTAGCCATCCGAACGGCGGTAATTCTTTATTCATTGTCAAGCATAATACAAATGGAATCTGGCAGGGAACAGATGGATTAGCAACAAGCCCCGGAGGTGATGGTATAGAAGGTTATGGAATAGCTATCTCGCCTAACGGTAATATTATCGTAGCAGGAATGACTAAGACTACAACTAGATGTGGAACAACAAATGCTATAGCAAGTTCAGCCATTTTTATTTTTAATTCAAGCATGTCTTATTCAACTTGTGGAAGTGTAAACGGTACAGGAAGCTTTGGGTTTGGAATAGCAATTGATTCATCTAACAATATTTATGTAGCTGGTTATTTTACTTCGACTACATTTGACGGAATCTCCAAAAATTCCTCTGGTTCAAACAATGATGCCTACTTAATTAAATTCAATTCTTCTGGAATCAGGCAATGGACTAAAGTCTATGGAGTAGCTGGTGCAACGAATACTAAAGCGTATGCAATCACACTTTCAGGATCCAATATTTATATTACGGGTGAAACAAGTGGCAATTTAAATGGAGAAACCTTGAATGGCACACAAGATATGTTTATTATGAAATACGATTTACTTTCTGATACAGTAAAATGGACAAAGCTAATTGGTGCTGCTGGTGCTGCAACGGTTGGTCAAGGAGTCACATTTGATTCTAACAATACAATGTATGGAGCCGGAACAACCACCGGAGACTTAGGTGGAACAACCAATCAACCAAACCAAAACAATCCTTATTCATCACTCGATTTGTTCAATAAAATCTAAAGTCTACGAATAAATAATATCTAACTAAACTTTCAAGAATCCCCTTTGCATTGCAAAAACATCATTGATCTTTTTTAAAACATCACTGATCATTTCTGAAATATCACTGATCTTTTCCATAATTTCACTTATCTTTTTTTAAACTAAGAGCCTTTACTTTCTTAAACGCCAGAATTTTCCTATCGAGGGTAACAAGCGTTGCCCCTTCGGAAATTGCAGTGGCTACAATCCATCTATCAGCAGGGTCTTTGTGATCCCATTTTAGGTTTACTGCGATATTCGAAATCTTAGAAGAGATAGGAATTTCCTTAAATCCTGATTCAGCAATTGCGCTATCATACCATTGAATCGGCGGGAGGCTAAGAGTAATATGCCCGTGTTTAGCAAGCATAAATATTTCCCAAGAGGTGATGGTGGATAACAAAACTTCTTTTGCATTTTCGATAGCGACTTTAATACGCGTAGGCATTTTACTACCGTTCATATAATAAATAAAAATATGAGTATTAAGTATTAGTTTCAAAGGTTTTCCCATTGATCAGAAAAAGAGATTTCTTCCAATTTATTACTATGAATCTTGACACTGCCCTTAAGGCTTAATTGTTTTGTCTTTTTCCAAAGAGAAACTGGAACTAAATAAGCAATTGGTTTATTTCGCTTATGAACAAGTATTGGTTTAGAAAATCCTCTCTTGTCATCAAGTAAACGTAAACAGTTTTGTTTGAATTCAGTAATCGTATAATCTTCCATATGTCTATTATAAGTGGTCATTTCAAAAAGTAAACATTTTTTTACTTTCAATCTGCAGCGTTATCAATTCTTCGTAGCGCATGGTTTGAAGCATCAACAAAATACAAACGAGTTCCGTCTGATGTTATTCCACCTAGATTTCCAAGAAGTGCAGATGCTCCTGTTCCGTCCTGGTAGCCATTAGCCCCTGCAATGGTAACTACATCGAAACTAGAAATTTTTACTCTGCGAATTTTTTGTCCTGTGTATTCTGTTATGAATAGATTCACTCCGTCTGTTTCGATTCCGTGCGGTTCATTGAATTCTGCCACAAGTCCAATTCCATCTGTTGAGGCTGCTACTCCACTTCCTGCGATTGTTGTCACTGCAAAGGAGCGCTCATATTAATCTTACGCAATATATTGCTTCCACATTCTACAACATATAAATAATTTCCAACGGATACAGAATCACAGGGTCTATTGAGACTTGCCGTTATACCGTTAGTGCTATCTACAGCAGCGGTAGTTCCGTCTCCCGCCATTAAAGTTACAACTCCAGAAGAAATGAGATACCTTTTAATCTTATTATTATTTCTATCACTAATATAAAGATAATTTCCATCTGTAGTAATTCCATTTGGGAAATTAATTCTAGCAACACTTCCAACTCCAATTGCATCTCCTGAGGCTCCTCCTAGTCCAATTAATGTAGTTACCGCCGTGGAGCTAATATCGACTTTGCGAATCATATTGTTTGCTCTATCGCATACAAATAAACTGGTTCCATCAGTTGAAATTTGAATCGGAAAATTAAATCTTGCCGCACTTCCTGTTCCGTCTAACGTTCCCGAAGTCCCGCACAGTCCTGCTACAGTGGTTACACTTCCTGTCGCAATTTCATACTTTCGAATGCAGTGATTGCCAGAGTCTGCAATGAATAAATCTTTTCCATTCGAAGTCACGCCGAGAGGAATATTAAACCGCGCAGTTCCACCAACACCATCTACATAGCCGGAATTCGAAGTTGTCGGAAGCGAACCAGCTACTGTTGTAACACTGGCTGCGTTAGCCGCAATCGTAAAGGTGGAAAGAGTAGAAAGGACTTTTCCACCTACTAGATACCCGCCAACACAATTCACTGTAAAACTTACATCCGCTGTTAATGTTCCCGAAAGGGTTCCTCCGTAAAGAGCACAGACTTTACCCGTAGGTTGAGATTTGAAGCTCAGCGCAAAATTTGTATTATTCGGTAATATTGCGCCGATTTTTGTATTATTGTCGAATGTCTTAAAGGAATTTCCACTCGTATCATAATACATCTCCAGTGGAGTATCAGAAGCAGTTAGACCGGTTACATTGACAACTCCCGCACTTCCTAAAATACTATAACCCAAATTTGTCAAAGTCACAGTGTATTCCGCCTTAGACCCATCTTCTGCAACAAGAGAATAGGTAACTGGACTTGTAAAATCATTAGTCGTATTTCCATTGCTTTGTAAAACTCCATTCGCATAAATAGAATTAGCCGTCGTGTCTAAAGTTGCTACTAAATTAGTGAGAGATACACTGGAAGGTAAAACAGCCGTTATACTCGATCCAGAAATCGTAGCAGTAACAGGTGGAGAAATTTTAAGAAACTGAAAACTCTTTAGATCTTTCGAACTAGAAAGCACAGGAGTTGGGATTGGTGTTGGCGAAACGGTAGAGGCGTTGTTAGGCAAAGAAAAAATCGTTTTTAACTTTGGACTTTTATCCAAACATGCCAACCCGAACGCTAGTAGTAATAAAGAAAGAAAGACTTTCATAGTATATCAGACTTCCAAATTAAAAGATATCTTTTCTTCCTTATAGGTTAAACGCTTTAAAAAATCGATGTCAAGCAAAACTATTAATAAATAGCACTTAAAAAAAATTACAAAAAGATTTTTGACAGAAAACTAAGCTAGACAAAGATACAAACAATTTTAATCCTTTCGTTGAGTCTAATTATCATAACTCTTCTTTCCAATTCGGCTCCCTCAATGCAGAATCCTTTGTAAATTTAAAACGAAATCTAGGCAGTGACTTTATCATTAAAGGATTTTTTCTAGGTTCTGAGCCAGTTGGATTTAGCTCTTCATTTATTTTTAATTCTATTCTAGACGCCAACTATGTAGGGATTCACTATGAGTTAAATCAAGAGTATGCGATCTACCAGAGAATGCGTTACGATTATATCGAACTCGCCATCAAAAGAAACTGCGGCGAATTGCGATTTGGCAGAACTGCCAAAGAAAACCATTTAAGGATAAATACAAGTATCCGTTCCATTTCTACACTCTTCCCAAATCGTTTGACGAATACGAAATCCAAGCCATCCCCACTACTTACATTCTAAATTCCAAGAATGAAATTCTTTATAGTAAGATGGGAGACATAGACTGGAGTAAAATTAAATATTAAAAATTACTCTAAATGGTGCAGGCTTCATAAATAACCTTGAATTTATTGGGTTTTTTCGCAGTGATCTTTGTGAACTCTCTTAAAAGTTCGATTTTTGCTATCCTAAAATTTGAACTCTTGTGAATTGGATTCATGCACTATTTATTTTTATTCTTTCTATTCACTCTTTCCTTATTCGCAGATCCAATTAAAAAAGGATATATTTCTAAAACCTATTCGTCTACAGACGGACTGGCTAATAATATCGTTAGTTCCATAGATCAAGACAAGAATGGATTCTTATGGATTGGAACCTACGGCGGAATCAGTCGCTATGATGGTCGTGAATTCAGAACCTATACTATGAAAGATGGATTATCCTTTGACGCTGTCCGCACTGTTTTTGCAGACAAAGACAACGATGATGTCTGGGTGGGAACAGAACTCGGACTTACCATTATAAGAAATGGAAAAATTTCTTCCGATCAAAATGAATTCCCATTCTTAAAAGATCTTGAAAATAAAGACATAAGAGCTATTGCCAAAATTGATAAGAATAATTTTCTAATCGGAACCACAGATGGACTCTTCCGAATCAAAGAAAAAGAAATAAGAGGAATTGAAATAACAAAAAAAGACAACAAGTCAATCCAATCCATATACAAGGCAAGCAATGAATCTATCTGGGTTGGAACTAAGAAAGAAGGTCTATTTATCGTTTTGCTAAAAGAAGAGAAATATAAATTAATTTCTGAAAAAGAAGATATAATTGGAATCAATGAAGAAATTGAATCCGAATCAAACGAAAATAGAATTATTGTTTCGTATAGAAATCGCGGATTATACCATTATTCCCCTATTGGAGAAAAGGAAGAAGGAGAAATTTATCGTCCTTATGATAAACTCAATCCTGCACATCGATATTTAATTTGCGAGAATAGGAATAGTGGCGCAAAAGAATTATCCTTTCTTTCCCAATTAGAAAAATCCATTCTTAAAGAAGACAAGCATTATACTCAGGGGAATATCAAAAATGTAAATTCCTGTTTTATTGATAAAGAAAATACGATTTGGGTTGGAACCTATGGCTCCGGCTTAAAAAAATACTATCATAATAAAATCACAAAGTTTTCCGAGATAAAGCAGGGCTTAAATGATCCGAATATACGCTTTATTATAAAGGACTCTAAAAATAGAATTTGGCTTGGAACTCAAACAAATGTTACAAAATTTGAAAATGGTAAATTTACATCTATACTGGAGGCTACTAACCATAAGTCGCTCATTAAAATCAGAGCTATTGTAGAAGATGACTACGGAAGAATTTGGTTTGGATCGGAAAGTGGTTTATTTTATTTACAGGGGAATTCAATCTATCAATACGAAATTTTTACGAAAGAACTCGAAAAGCCAATTAAAGCCGTATATTCAATGGATAAATTTAAAGACGCGCTGTATGTTTCGGAAGGGAAAAAAATTAGAAGAATCAATTTACTCAATATAAATGAACAAACCAGGATTGATTACAATGACGAAAAAACGAGAGAAGTATTCTGGAGAATCGTTCAAAGCCTAGATCAAAAAAATCTTTATCTACAAAGCTCAGAGCGAATCTTAAAACTAAATAAGGATAACAATAAATTTATTACTGTGTTTAAGAAAGATAGATACATAAAAGATAATAATAAATTAAACAAGATTCAGGTATTTCTTCCCATTTCCGAAAAGCATTTCCTCATTGGAGATGATAAACTTGTAATCGACAAAGACGATGTTATTACATTTGTGCTAACCAAAGAAAATGAACTACCGGACGGGCAAATTGTGAGTATCCTTCCTTATAGGAATACAAAAGATAAGAAAGAACCCGAAGGTTATTGGATTGGAACTAGCAAAGGATTAGTTCACTACATAGAAGGGAAAAAAGCCGTTCTATACAATAAGAATGATGGACTAGCTGGAGATTTTTGTAATTTTAATTCCAGTGCGGCTGATGAAGATTATGCGTATATAGGAACGAGCGAAGGACTTTCCATTGTCCGCACAATACTGAAATTAAAAATGATAAAATACCTAATGTTTATTTTACTAAAATAAAAATCAATAAAGAAACTCCTAGTTATGATTTCCCAAAAAATGAATTAGAGCACCACGAGAATACAATTCAATTTGATGCAGCCTCGTTAAGTCTAGTCGCACCGGAGAACAATGAATATGAGTTTGTTCACATTCAAAATGGAATAGAACAGAATCCTTCTTCCATACAAAGTAGTGGAACCAAAACCTACTACAACCTTCCCCACGGGACACATATTTTTAAAGTTAGAGGGGCAAACAACGATAAGCTCAAGAACGAAGCCTTTCACGAAATTAATATTAGAATCGCCCCACCCTTTTATTTTGATTGGCGCTTCATGACTCCTGACTCTACTTGCGTTTGGTTTAATGTATGGTGTCTATACCCTTCGAGTCTATCAGATAAAACAAGAAAACCTAAAACTAGAAGCACTCGTTCAAATCAGAACCAAGGAACTCTTTGCAGAGAAAGAAACATCCGAGCGGCTACTTCTAAATATCCTCCCGAAAAACATTGCAGAGCGTTTGAAAAATGGAGAATCAAATATCGCAGACTCATTCGCACAGGTCACTGTATTATTTGCTGACATTGTTGGATTTACAAAGCTTTCTCAGACTGTAAATCCCTGGGAGTTAGTCTCTAAGTTAAACGATTTATTCAGTCGCTTTGATAAAATCTCAGTTGATTTAAAAGTAGAAAAAATCAAAACAATTGGAGACTGCTATATGGTAGTTGCTGGCTTACCAGAAATTACTACGGATCATGCTTCCATCATGATCGAAGTCGCAAAACAAATGTTATCCGCTATCGACGATTTTAATAAAATGTATCAGACAACTCTTGCGATTCGAATTGGAATAAATACAGGCGAAGTAGTTGCAGGCGTTATCGGAACCCATAAATTCATTTATGATCTCTGGGGCGACTCTGTAAACACTGCCAGTCGTATGGAATCACACGGCGTTCCAGGAAGAATCCATGTAACAGAAAGCACTTACAACTTAGTGAAAGACAAATACCAATTTGAATCAAGAGGAGTCATGGAAATCAAAGGCAAAGGAAACATGGAGACTTATTTACTTTGCGACTAACATTTAGAAGCCTACCTTCTTCCCCCATGATGCCCATGACCAAATCCGCCGTGATGGTGTCCATGACCGAAGCCACCGAATCCTCCATGATGGTGACTAGGACCAAAAGAATGAAATTTTGGAACATTAAAATGAGGATTGACTACTGCCCCGGACATTGGTTTGCCCATAGCCTCCATATCCATAATTTCGATAACCTGAATCGTAAGGATATTGGCTATAGGATAAGATTGATTATAGTAATTCCTATTCTGGTAGTAATCTACTCTGTCGTTGTAGTCTCTTTCGAGACTTGCACAATTGAATAGGATTAAAATCCCGATTGCGATTAGAGTTGGTTGCAAACTATTTGGAAGTTTCATATCCGCCTCCCCTAATCTTTAGACTCATGGATTCGAAAAGAAATGCATAAACTATTGTGCTACAAATCTCTTGACGCTAGTCATTGTCGATTTAGTCTGACATAAAATCTAAATACTTCTACTCTTACTGTGTCTATTTCTCGCGAAAGTGGACTTTAACAGAACTAAGGGTTAACCCAAAGGAGACAATTATGCGAGCGTATGAAATTACGTCTATCATTGCTGAGGGCTCTCAGTCACTCATAGACGAAACTAAAAAAGCCATTCAGGATATTTTAACAAAATATTCTGCTGAGATCACTTCCGAAGAAGACTGGGGAATCAAAAAGCTCTGGTATGCAATTGCAGGCCATGAATCTGGATTTTACACACATATTAAGTGTAAAGCAGATGCAAAGTCCATCGAAAAGATTGAGCGTGAATTTTTGCTCAACCAAAACATCCTAAAAGCACTCGTCATCAAGGCATAATCTTATGGCAAATGACCTAAATCGGGTTACTCTCATTGGACGACTCACAAGAGATCCAGAAATTAAAACCGTCGGCGGCACATCGGTTTGTATTTCAGTCTTGCGACGAACAGAACCTATGTTTCAAACGGAGAAAAAAAGAGGAAACTCATTTCTTCGATTGCGATGTATGGGGAAAGTTAGCTGACGTGCTAAAAGCAATATGCGACTAAGGGCAAACAACTTGCCATAGAAGGCAGACTGCAACAATCTGTTTGGGATGCTCCCGATGGAAAGAAAAATAGCAAAGTCAGAATCAGAGTCGAAAACTTCCAACTCCTCGGTGGCAACACTGGCGGTGGTAGTGGTGGAGGGGCTAATAGCTCTTACTCCCAACAAGAAGTTCCTATGGAAGCCTATGATCCCGGTTATGCCTCAGATATCAACGAAGACGATTCCGTTTTTTAACAACTTAATACCAAGAATAAAAGGACTAATACTATGTCAGAACTAGACAACAAAGACATTCAACAAGACTACCCAATCAAAGAAAAGATCTATAATAAACGCGACGAAGATGATGAAGATGATGATAAAAACTTCCCCGGAAAAGATGGCGAAGGAAAATACCCAAAGAAAAACGCAAAATACAAACGCAAAGTTTGTAAATTCTGCGCTGATAAAACTCTTGCAGCTACACTTGACTACAAACGAGTTGATATGCTAGAAAGATTTATCACTAACCGTGGTAAAATTCTTCCAAGAAGAATCACAGGCACTTGTGCGGAAACACCAAAGACAATTAGTAAGAGAAATCAAAAAGCAAGATCTATTTCTCTCTTACCATTTAGAGTAATATAAGGTAACCACACGAAAGTTATTTTACAAAAGACGTTTCCAACTTAGGCGATGCTGGCGATCAAAAGAAGTTGCTGATGGTTATGCAAGAAATTTTCTTCTTCCAAATAGACTTGCTATTCGATAAAACGAAGGTTTATAAAGAGTTATTGAGCACCAACGCAAATTAGCCGCTGTCAAAAGACAAACGCGTTAAATCTATGCAAGAAATTGCAAAGGCAATCGAAAGCAAAGAACTAGTAATCCTTGTAAAAGTCGGTGAAAACGACAAACTATTTGGATCTGTTACTTCCCTCGATATTGCAAATGCGCTCAAGAAAGAAGGAATCGAACTCGACAAACGTAAGATTGAAATTCCTGAACACATCAAAGCACTTGGTAGTTACCAGGGCTAAAAGTTAAACTTGCTGATGGAGTAACATCTAGCATCAAAATCAAAGTAGAAAAATCAGAGTAGTCGTATGAACTCCGATCCTCTTTATGAGTTAGAGTCTGAAAAGTCCTTTTAGCTTCTATACTTTAAAGGGGTCGCCGAGCGTAAACGATCTACAGATCGAGCCTGAAGATTTTATCAACGATCTTCACAAAGAATGTTCGCATCTATGAGAGAACTCGTAGATGCGTCAGTCACCATAGACCCAATCTCACTCACCAACCACTTGCGAGAAACTCTCGTTTCCGCGACGAAGCAAAAGACCAGGAATATGTTTTGCACTCTATCAGGATGCTGTTGTCATTCAGCCTCTTAGCTATTATGCAAAGCGAATTAAGAAATATTCAGATCGCAGGAAAGTATATCAAAGTTCTTCGCGACTCCATTGAAAACATAAATGCAGAGCAAGAGGATAACGAGGATTATTCTGCTCGTATCGAAGGCGAGCTGCAAAGATTTCCCGTGCAGTCCAGTCCCGTGGGCTTAAGCTTGTCAAAGACGACAAGGCTGATTTAATTGACTATGTTCAATTGATGGCGAAACCAAGGAGCAACGAGAGTGGACTTCGCACTCATTTTGACGGCTTAGATGAAGTAACCACTGGACTCAAGCCTCACGAATTAATTATCATTGCAGCGTCCCGGTTTGGGTAAAACAACATTTGCCTAAATATTGCGTCTAACGTCGCAATCAAAGAAAAAAGATTGTAGCTATTTTCTCCTTGAGATGAGTCGCATGGAATTACTCCATCAAAATGATTTGCGCAGAAGCGAATCAATTCAATATTAAAACAGGTGCCATACATCCGAGTGATCAAAGAAATTACTCGACTCAATTATAAAAGTTACATCGGCTCCTATTTGGATTGATGATGCAGGCGCACTTTCGATTTGGGAATTTAAAAGTAGAGTTAGACAGTTGTTAATCTCTACCCCCTCTCTCCTAGTAGTCGATTACTAGCAACTCATGAATGATCCAGGAGTAAAGAAGGCAGACAACAGAAGTAGCCTCTATTTCTAGAAATTTAAAACAAATGGCGAAAGAAGTCAACTGTCCAATCATTGCACTCTCTCAGATGTCGCGAGCTGTAGAGCAAAGATCCAAGAACAAAACCGCAATTGTCTGATTTACGAGAGTCCGGTGCCATTGAGCAAGATGCGGATATCGTTGCGTTTATTTATCGAGAAGACAAAGTCAAAGATCCAGATGAAATTCCAGAAGACCAAAAGAACAAGGCAGAAATCATTATCGCAAAAAACCGCGCGGGTCAAACGAAAAGCTTTCAACTAGCATTCACCCCAGAATACAGCCGCTTTGATAATCTCAGCAGCGGTAAAAAACAATTAAGAAAAAACAACCCTTGACTAAATAAAACTGAAATGAACTTTTAAAAACAAGCTTCTTATGCTCTCTTAGTAGTTCTAGCAGTTCCATTGAGTGCAAATAAACTCGAACCAGCACCTGAGTCAATCAATCGAATCATGGTTATCGTGGGAAGATTTCTATTTCTCAGTTGGACTTTGAACGAGGAAGAAATCTACAAAGCTCTGCAAAAACAAAAAAACAAGCAAAGCCTCAAAAGGTTCATCTAAGACACAAGTCCCTGATTTTCTAATTGCTGCGCCATCATAGATATTACTGCCGACTTCAAGAATCTATTCAAGCAGGTGAGAAAAACATTGAACAGAAGTAGACCGACTAATGAAGTTTCAGCAGATATCAGCGCGTGCGGACTGAGAAGCTGATAGCGGAAAGACCGGTTTACCGTTCGAAATCTGGATAAACGATTTGCCCTATCAAATTAAACGGGGACAGCTACTTAAGTTCGAGTGAGTATAAAGCCTTCACAGAACAAGAAATCCAATCCCGGTATAATCAGAACAAACAAAGTTGGATTCGAAGTCAAATGCAGAGAGATTTGTTTGGTTTGGAAAATTCTTCCGATGCAGAAGAGCAAAGAATTTCAGGAAGAAATAAATAGTAAAAAAGATGCTCGCAAAGACAAAGATGCTTTTCTCTCATTGCGGGGTCAAGAAACCAAGCTATAGGGTATCAACGACTGGACTCTACCTTTGGAAATTTTTAACCGTAGTCCTGCTATTAGTGAATGTATTGGAGTTAGTCTCTTGACGATGGTAAGGTGTCCGATGCATTTATTGACGACAAAAGAAGATATTGTCTTGTTCGGGAAACTTCATAGGGTAAGCGTCTACTCCGTCACGATGCCAAATTGTGTCGAAATATCCAGAAATTATCCAAAGAGAGAGAGTAGATTCTTCTTTTAACGATGGATTTATCTAGAAAAAGAAGTATTAATTGCCGCGCAACAAAGATTACATTGCACGAGAATAAACTAGAGCACCGCGGATGGTCATTTAATTTTAGCAAAATGAATAATAGCCCCGTGAAAGGGATTTGATTTTCCAGTTTCTTCGATTGCCATATTTCTCACTCCGACTCACAAAGGAAGTTTTACGCTCGTTAGCCGACACAAAGTTGATGGATGTATTTCTACGAAAAGTGAATGCTCTCTTTCCCGATTTTGCGAAGCTTTATTTACTTAGGCTATCAATTTCCGCGGACAATGGATTTCGTTGATTTAGGGCTGACGAAAATTAGATTTTCTTTTGTTTGGAGAGAGAATTGCCTTTTATCAAATCCGAGGACACAGATTTTGACAGAATACTTTCTTTTGCTTATTTTACAGGGGTTAGTCACTTTTTAAGTTTGGAGCTAACA